>NZ_JBZVFG010000003.1:0-42754 GCF_058402785.1 Candidatus Magnetaquiglobus sp. | reverse complement strand
ATCAAAACCCTGGGAGAGGAATCTCCCAGACGCTCTCTTTTTTTTCGACGGTCGAAGCGACATCTTCCAAACTGGACGGGACAGGGTATGGAATCCCGCCGACACCCTCACTTCATCCACGGCATGGCAGAGCTGGCAAACTCCTCCCAACGGGCATTGAGCTGACCACGCACCTCCTCGTACTGACGGGAACGCCAGCCGATGATGGCCCCGGCATACTGAAGGGTCTCCAGATCGGTGGAACCGGCCAGAATTTTCTCCAACAGACCCGGCATCACCGAAACGTCGTTCATCACGCCAAGAATGTCTTGCAACCCCTTGAGATGAAGCGTGAAGCTGGCCATCCCCTTCTCGGAGAAGAGAGGCAGGAAGAACTCCAACGCATAACGCAGTTTCTTGCACTCGATGCGCAGGGCATGCAACTCCACATGATCCATCTCGTCGATGCGCTCGCCATATCCGAGGGTCATGGACATGCGTTTGTTGAGCACCGAAGCGGCGTAAAGACGGATTCCCCGGTTCATGCGGCGACGGATATCCTCGGGCAGGTCGTTGAGATCCTGCCAACCGGCATCGTCGAGCCAACGCGGGAAAGCGCGCATGAACTTCTTGTAACGGTCGCTGTCCATCATCGCACGCACCTGACGATAGGCCTCCTCGCGACGCTCGATGGCCAGGGCCGTCAATTTCTTCTCGCCAGCCTCCAAGGGGATCTTGCCTGCGGTCACCTTCAACCCCTCGGCAATGAACACATCCAAATCCCGGGCCGCACCCATGGTGGAGGCGATCCAACTCATCTCCACACCCCACGGATCGGTGATGGAACGGGGAATCGCCTTGCGGAACAGTCCCAACGCCGAACGCATGCGACGCAACGACACCCGCGCCTGATGCACCCCCTCGATCTCGTCGCCCCGGTAGGCGATCGGCGCCCACTCCCGCAGAGCCCCGAAATTGTGGTTCAGAATCAGTCCAAAGGACTCACCCGTGGTCTGCTTGTCCTTGATTGCCGCACCCTTGCTTTTCGCCGTGGCGTTCATATTCGTTTCGCTCATGTATCCATGTCCGTATTTTTATAGAGAATGATCGAGCTTCTTTGCATCAAGAGCAGCGATGGCAAATTTTATCACCATTTTCCCCCATCTTACCCCAAATGCCGAATCCCTAACAAGCAGCTTCTCGTCAATTCAAAAAAATGCATATTGCAATGCAAAATCAACCGGGGAAAGGTGGACATGCGCGCCAGCGCGCCTTATGATGGGGAGGCCTTGCGAATGGCGGGATAAACAACTCTTGGGAAAAATGCGCCTGTCCTTCAAGATACGGAGCCCCATGCCAAGATTTCCAAGGCATGACGCCTGGATCATGGAACAAACACCGCCCCAATTTTTTTTCACATTGACCCAACGTCCTCACAATTCCAAATGCCGCGGGAGAACGGAATGAGCAACAGCATGCAGGATGATGCCAAACAGAACGAAACCTCCACCGACGATGACGGTCACCCGATCGTCCTCGGCAAGGGGAGCCAGAAAGCGCAACGCAGTGTCCGTCCCAAATTCAAGAAAATGTCCGAGGAAGAGTACCTCAGCATCATGACCCCCCTGCACATCGAGCTGGTGAAGATGCAGAACTGGGTCAAGGAGAACGGCCTGAAGATGATCGCCCTCTTCGAGGGCCGCGACGCCTCGGGCAAGGGCGGCACCATCAAACGGTTCATCGAACACATGAACCCCCGCGGCTGCCGCGTCGTCGCGCTCGAAAAGCCCACCGACCAGGAGCGGTCGCAGTGGTATTTCCAACGCTACGTGCAGCATCTCCCCTCGGCGGGCGAAATCTGCCTGTTCGACCGCAGCTGGTACAACCGTGCCGGCGTGGAACGGGTGATGGGCTTCTGCTCCAAGGATCAGGTGCGCGAGTTCCTGCGCTCCGTGCCGGAATTCGAGCGGATGCTGGTCAACTCCGGGATCATTCTCTTCAAGTTCTACTTTTCGGTCAGCAAGGAAGAGCAGCTCCGCCGCTTCAACAGCCGCATGAGCGATCCCCTCAAGCAGTGGAAACTCTCCCCGGTGGACAAAGAGTCCCAGGACAAATGGGAGGACTACACCAAAGCCAAGGAGGATATGTTCTTCTACTCCTCGACCCCGGAGTGCCCCTGGACCATCATCAAGTCCGACGACAAGAAACGGGCGCGCATCCATGGCATCAAGTATGTCCTGAGCCAACTCCCCTACAAGGGCAAGAACAAGGATCTTCTGGACTACGACAAGCGCGTGGTGCGCACCGTGGCCGAAGAGATCGGCATCGACTGATCCCTTTGCATCGCTTGCGACGGCCCGGTCGGACCGGGCCGTCGCTGTTCATGGGCGCGCCAACGCCTGAAAGCCAAGGCGCCCCGCCCTGTCAAACCGATTCCCGGCATCTCCCTGGTTGCACGGATCGCCCGGAATGATCGATCCAACACGCCGAATTCGCATCCGCCAAAGGTCCAAAGACACCATGACGAACACTCCGTTGCATCTGGTCCAGGCCATTCTCGACGCAGGCCGCTACGAACCCGAAACGCACGCCGAAGCGCCCGCCATGCCCAAGCCCCTGGTCACCATCTCCCGATTCTATGGAGCTGCGGGCTCGAACACCTCCAAACTTCTGGCCGACCGACTCGGCGTGCATCTGTACGACAAGGAACTCCTCACCACCATCGTCAACAAAACCAAGGGAGACAAGGAGCTTCTCGCCCGTCTCGACGAGCATGTGCGGGGTCTGGTGGATGAGATGTTGATCTCCTTCTTCTCCAAAAAAAGCATCACCTCGGATCAATACTACCGCTACATGGCCAAAGTGATCCTGGGCATCGCCCCCTTGGGCGGGGTGATCGTCGGGCGCGCCGCCCATCTGCTGCTCTCCCCCACCAAAGCGTTCCGCGTGCGCCTGGAAGGTTCCCTGGCCACCTGCGTCGAACGTCTGGCCAAAAACAAGAACATCAAACCCGACAAGGCCGCCAAGCTGATCCTGGAGACCAACAAGGAACGCGATCAGTTCGAACGACAGGTCGCCAAACGGTTCCCCGGCGCGCACCACGGCTTCGATCTCACGGTCAACACCGACCGGTTCGCTCCCGAACAGGCGGTCCAGGTGATCATCGCGGCCATGCGTGAGGCCGGATTCCAAACCCCCGAACAACCGGCCTGATCCGCTTGGCTTCGCGACCGGTCCCATGACCGCCCGACACCGAACGGAGGGTCACGCCCCCCCCGAAACCGCGAAAACCGAACGTCTCACCCTGTTCGGGATGGGGGTTTGGCCCCTGATCGGCGCCTATCTGCTCGGCTGCCTGGTGGCGGTGGCGGGATTCATGGCCGATGCGGAGCTGAATCACGCTCCGGTCGAAGGCGGGGTGATTCTTCTGTTCGCCCTGCTGATCGCCTGGCTCGCCCACCGTCTGCTGATCCGCCCCCATCGACGCGCACGAGCCCGTGACGCGGCGCGCATCGTCGAACTCAACCGCTACCACCACGACATCCTCGACTCCATGGCCAACGGCCTTCTGGTCATCGACGACCAGGGCCGGATCCAAACCGTCAACCGTGCCCTCGCCCGGTTGATCGGCACGCCCCCGGCGGAACTGATCGGTCTCCGGGCGGTTGACCTGTTCGTCGAGCCGGACCCGGAACGCGCCCAAACACCCGACTTCTCCCCCCCATCCCAACTCGAAACCGTTTTGCGCGCCGCTGGCGGCGGAACGATTCCGGTGACGCTGCGTGCCTCGCGCCTGGAGGGTTTGACCGACCATACCCACGCCACCATCCTGGTGATCGAGGATCTGACCGAACGACGCCATGCCGAAGCCTGTCTGGCGCGGATCCAGAGCCATCTGCGCGAGATGGTCGAAGAGCGCACCGCCAAGCTCGAAAAGGCCATGCTGGCCGCCAACGCCGCCAATCAGGCCAAAAACGAATTCCTGGCCAACATGAGCCACGAAATTCGCAGCCCCATGACCGCGATCATCGGCATGACCGACCTGGTGCTCGGCACGCGACTCAGCGGCGAACAGCGCGACAAACTCACCATCGTCCAAAGCGCCTCCCACAACCTGCTGACCCTGATCAACGGCATCCTGGATCTGGCCAAGATCGAGGCCGGGCAGTTGCGGCTGGAACGGATCAGCTTCGATCTGCGCGCGGTGGTGGAGAATGTCTGCGATCTGGTGGCGGTCAAGGCGCACGAAAAGGAGCTGGAACTTTTCTGCTACATCGCCCCGGAAACACCCGAAATGGTGATCGGCGATCCGAACCGGCTCTCCCAGATCCTGATCAACCTGATCTCCAATGCCATCAAGTTCACCGACGAGGGGGACGTGACCATCCTGGCGCAACGGGCCGATCCGGTTCCGCCCGCCGTGGAAGAGGAGACGGGAACCGGACGGGATTTCGGCGTGATGTTCTCGGTGGCGGATACCGGCATCGGCATCCCGGACGAGCATCACGCGCGGATCTTTGAACGATTCACCCAGGCGGATGGCTCGATCACCCGTCGTTTCGGCGGCACCGGACTGGGTTTGACCATCAGCCGGATGCTGGTGGAGATGATGGGCGGCACGATCCGGCTGGAGAGCGAATGGGGCGAGGGAAGCATCTTTCATGTGCTGCTGCGGTTTCCGCCGGGTCGGAAAAGCGCGCCGGAAACAACGCCCGACGCTCCGTCCCTCCCGGTGCGACCGATGGTGGGTCAGGCGTTGGCCGGAGTGCGTATTCTGATCGCCGATCCCCATCCCATGGGACGCACCATCGCCACCGAGATCCTGCACGAGTTCGGCGCGGTGGTCGGAGAGGTGGATGAGTGGCAGGCGCTGTTGGCGGCCCTGGATGCCGCCCACGCCGAAAACCGCCCCTGGGAGGTGGTGCTGCTGGATGAACGGATGATCCTGGTGCTCGGCGCACGCCTGGAAACCCTCACCGGTCACCCCGGCTGGATGGGCAAGGCGGCGATCCTGTTGCCGACGAACCGACGCCCGACGGATCTGCCTGCGGTGGCCGAACTCCTGGAGACCATCGCCATCATCAAGCCCGTGAAAAGGCTTTCGCTGTTGCGCTCGATCCAGGCGATCCTCGAGGGCAGGGTTCACGAAGCTACCCGCGAACCGGAAAGCTGGCTCGCCAACATCCCGGTCACCCCGGCGTTGCGGATCCTTCTGGCCGAGGATCTGGAGGAGAATCGCGAACTGGCCGCCGATGTGCTCGAAAAGGCCGGTCACCAGGTGGTGCCGGTCAAGGATGGCCAGGAGGCGCTGGATCGCATGGATGCCGGCCCGCCCTTCGATCTGGTGCTCACGGATCTGCACATGCCGCGCATGGATGGCTATGAACTCACCCGACGCATCCGCGAGGGGTGCACGGCCCAGGCCATGGTCCCGATCGTGGCGGTGACCGCCCGCGCCCTGCCGGGGGAACGGGCGCTCTGTTTCGCCTCGGGGATGAACGAATTTCTCGTCAAGCCCTATCGCCCCCTCGACCTGTTGCACGCCGTATCCCGCGCCGCCTCGAAACAGTCCGCGCTCCGCAAGGGGCCTCCGCGCAAGGAGCCGGGACTCCTCACCCCGGTCGAGGATCGAATCGCCTTCGGGGAGGCGGCGGAACGACTGCTGGAGGGGACATCCCCGCTTCTGGAACCGTTGCGGATGGCCCTGGGCGACAGGAACGGTCGTCGGGCCCGCGAGCAGTGCGAAACCATCAAGCGCCTCGCCCTGGGATTGGGCGCGGAGCGGCTCAAGCTCAAGGCGGTGCGACTCGGGGCGGCGGCGCGCGCCGAGGAGTGGTTGAAAGCCGGCAAGCTGTTCCGCGAACTGGAAATGGAGTGCGATCAGGCGCTCCTGGCCGTGCGTGACCTCAACGATCCGGCACGGGAACCCGGAACCATCGAACCGCTTCCAACCCGGATGGTCACGCCCGATTCCACCACCCTCCCGTCCGGATGAGCACGCCGTTCGAATGCCAGCGCGACGCGCGCATCGCCTACGGCGTCGCCTGGGAACGACAGTTGGCGCGGGTGGAGGCGATCGCCGCCGGCGAGGCGCCCAATCTCTTCTGGCTGCTCGAACACGACCCGATCTACACCCTGGGCCGCTCGGCATCCCGTGCCGAAATCCTCGATGCCACCATCCCGACCATCGTCACCGATCGCGGCGGCAAGGTCACCTATCATGGTCCCGGACAGCTGGTGGGATATGTGCTCAAGGATCTCCGTCCGGCCATCCACGCCGCGCGGGCCCACGTCTTCCGGCTGGAGGAGACGGTGATCCGCGCCCTGGCCGGATTGGGGGTCGAGGCGCGACGCGAATCGAACAACCCCGGCGTGTGGGTGGCTGGAGAAAAAATCGCCGCGTTGGGGGTTCGCATTCGGCACGGGGTGGCGTATCATGGCTTTTCGATCAACCGCGCACCGGATCTGGAGGCCTTTGCCGGCATCGTGCCGTGCGGATTGGCCGGTCGCGGCGTCACCTCTCTGGAAAAACTCGGCGTCCCGGTGAGTCGAGCCGATTTGGAAACAGGCTTGCTGACCTCCTTCCGGGAGGTCTTCGAAACGGATTGGCGAGGACAACCCCCATGACCCGAGAACTGCAAACCCCCTTTCTGGCCGCGGATGTGATCATCGAACTGCTCGACCATCCGGGCCGTCCGATCGTGCTGATCGAACGAAAAAACCCGCCGTTCGGGCTGGCGATTCCCGGCGGCTTCGTGGATCGGGACAAAGAAAGCGTCGAACGGGCGGCGGTGCGCGAGGCCCTGGAAGAGACCACACTTGAGGTGCGCCTGATCGCGCTGTTGGGGATCTACTCCGATCCCGCCCGCGACAACCGGCTGCATTCGGCCTCGGCGATCTATGTGGGCGAGGCCCACGGCACCCCGCGCGCCGCCGACGACGCCAAGGCGGTGCGGATCGTCCTCCCCGATGCGCTCCCCTCCCCTCTGGCCTTCGATCACGATCGGGTGCTCGCGGACTATCTCGCCTTCCGTGCCACGGGTCGCGTGGCCCCCTTAAGAGAAATCTCCCGATGAACGCTCCCTCGCGTTGGTTCTCCCTCTTTGCACTGCTCACGCTTCTGGCCGCCCCGCCCCTGGAGGCCGGCCTGCCGATGTCCGTGGACGGCCAAAAACTCCCAACCCTGGCCGACATGGTGGATCGGGTGATCCCCGGCGTGGTCAACATCGCCACGACGGGACACGTCAACGTGCCGGATCACCCGCTGCTCAACGATCCGCTTTTTCAACGGTTCTTCGAGGTGCCCACCACCCGCGGAAAACGACAGAAGGAGAGCAAAAGCCTCGGATCCGGAGTGGTGGTCGATGCCAAGAACGGCTACATCCTCACCAATCAGCATGTGATCGACAAGGCCGAGATCATCAACGTCACCCTGCGCGACGGCAACAGCATGCAGGCCAAGCTGATCGGCGTGGACAAGGAGACCGATGTCGCGGTGATCCAGGTGCCGGCCAAGGGGCTCAAGGCGCTCCCCTTCGGCGACTCCGACGCGCTGCGCGTCGGGGACTTCGTGGTCGCCATGGGCAACCCCTTCGGACTGGGCCAGACCGTCACCTCCGGCATCGTCAGCGCCCTGGGACGCAAGGGACTGGGCAAGGGGTTCGAGGATTTCATCCAGACCGATGCCTCGATCAACCCCGGCAACTCCGGCGGCGCGCTGGTGGACCTCTCCGGCAAGCTGGTGGGGATCAACACCGCCATCCTCTCCCCCGGCGGCGGCAAGGGGAACGTGGGCATCGGGTTCGCCATCCCCATCAACATGGCCCGTCAGGTGATGGGCCAGCTGATCGAACACGGACAGGTGCGACGGGGATTCTTCGGCGCCCAGGCCCAAAACCTCACCCCGGAACTGGCCAAGGCCTTCGGCATCAGCGGCGGCTCGGGCGCGGCGATCACCCGCGTGGTGATCAACTCCGCCGCCTTTCAGGCCGGTCTGCGTCCCGGCGACGTGATCATCGAGGCCCAGGGCAAACCGATCCGATCGGCATCGGATCTCCACAACGTCATCGGCCTGGCCAAGGTGGGCGAGTCGATCCCCTTGAAAGCGATCCGCGACCGCAAGGAGCAGGAGTTCACGGTGGTGATGGCCAACCCCGAGGCCGAAAAGATCAAGGGAGAGAAAATCGATCCGCGGCTTAAAGGGGCGATCTTCGGCATCGATACCGAAGAGGGGGAGAAAACCCAGATCAAGGTGGTGAAGGTGATGCCGAACAGCTCCGCCTGGGAGGCCGGACTGCGCGACGAGGATCGAATTCTCACGGTCAACAAGAAGCCGGTGCCCGATTTCCCGGCCCTGGCCAAGGCGGTGCGCTCCGACGAGCGGCAGATGCTGTTGAACATCGAGCGTGGCGAGGAGAAGTTCTTTGTCCTGGTGCGTTGAACGGACAGTCGCGCGCCGTGATGGCTCCCGCGACCGACACTCCCCCCTCCACGCGACGCTCCGCGCATGGTGGCTCGCGCTTCCTCTGCTGCTCCTGACGGCACCCCGCGCCGAAGCCGAACCCCAGACCGCGCCGCCGCGTGAACTGCTGGGCCAGATCGTCAACATCGACCGGCCCGAGTTCAAGGCCAAGGGGCGGATCGCCCTGCACCGCCTCAATCCCCTGGCCGGTCAGCTGATCCTGAGCGAATCCAGGGGGGATCCGGAGTGGATCTTCAAAACCATCACCCCCTGGAACCCGCGTCTCGCCGCCTTCCTCAAAGAGCTGAAAATCGAGGATCTGTCCCTCACCGAGACCGACCTGTTGCTCGACGGCCCCAGGATCGACTGGAAGGTGGCCGAAATGGCGATCCCCGAGGGACGGGTCGAACAACTGCTCCATCGCCAGGATGAGGGAGGTCTTTGGAACATCTCCGCGCGGACCTTGCGGTTGGAACGCCTTCCCAAGGGTTTGCAAGGGGTGGTGGTGTCGCTGGCGCCCGGCGCGATGGGATTCGATCGGCTCGAGGCCTCCGGAGATCGGGAACGCGGCTCGGGCCACGCCACCGGGGTGTTCGGTCAGGGGTGGCGGATGGCCCGTCTGGAAGGATCGGGCGAGGTGACCGGACGCGATGGCCAGGGACGACCCGGCCGGGGCGGCTTCACCTGGAAAGGATCGGGCGTCCGCGCGCCTGGTCTGGCCAACGCCGCCAAAAAGGTGCCGGAACTGGCCGATCTGTTGCGTTTCGCCGGACGGAATCCAGGCTCGAAAGAACCGGTCGATCTGGGCAAGATCGACCTGCGCGTCGACTCGGACGGCCAAGGGCTGTTCACGATCAGGACAATCAACCTGGAGGCCCCGTGGATCCAGCTGGCCGGGGATGGCGCGCTCGAGATGAAGGGCGGGGCCGGCGGCAAGGATCAACTGCGGTTGAATCTGCTCGCCAAACGACCGGATGGCGGCACGAAACGGTTCAAGGTCACCCTTCCGGTCGCCACCCTGGTCAAGCCATGAAAATCCGCTTCCCATCCCTGCTGGGCGCCGCTCTGATGCTGGTGCAACCGTCGCTCGCCTCGGCCCTCGAGGTGGTGGTCTCCATCAAGCCGCTCCACGCGCTGGCCGCTGCGGTGATGGAAACGACCGGGAAACCGACGCTGCTGATCCAGGGCCATGTCTCCGAACACACCCATGCCCTGCGCCCCTCGGATGCCCGCCTCCTGTCCCACGCGGAGGTGATCTTCTGGGCCGGTCCGGAGCTGGAGGGGTATCTCAAACGTCCGCTGGAGAATCTCGCCCCCCAGGCCCACCAGGTGGCGCTGCTGGCCACTCCGGGTCTGCACCGTCTGCCGATGCGCCAGGGCGGGATCTGGGAGGAGGACGGCCACGACCACGGCAAGGCGGGCGATGATCACGACCACGCGGACCACGACGACCAGGCCCCATCGGCCAAGACCGATCACCACGACCACGCGGACCACGACGACCAGGCCCCATCGGCCAAGACCGTGGGATCCAACGCCAACAAGCCCCCCCCCTCCGTCGAAAAAAAACCGATCGACCCCCACGCCTGGCTCGACCCGCGCAATGCCGCGCACATGGCTTCGTCCATGGCCGAAACCCTGGCGCGCCGCGATCCGGAACGGGCCGCCCGCTACCGCGACAACGCCCAACGACTCGCGCAAAAACTGGCCACCCTGGATACCCGATTGGCCAAAGAGCTGCAAGCGGTGCGCAAGCACCCCTACATCGTCTTTCACGACGCCTATCAGTACTTCGAAAGACGCTACGGCCTGAACTCCGTGGGCTCGATCCTGGTCAATCCGGAACAGCCGCCGGGAGCCAAACGGGTCAGCGAGATCGCCGCGCGCCTCCGGGCCACCGGAGCGCGCTGTCTGTTCGCCGAACCGCAGTTCCCCCAGCGCATGGTCGATGCCGTGTCCGCCGGTCAGCCGGTGCGGGTCGGGGTGCTCGATCCGCTAGGCGCCGCCTTTCCGGAGGGTCCGGAACTCTATTTCGAGCTGATGGACGCCCTCACCCGCGCCCTGCGCGACTGTCTGCTCCCATGAACGCACTCCTGCCGCAACCCGCGACCCACCCCGGCGATCCCCCCATGAAATCAGCCATTCTCGTCGTGGATGATCATCCGGGGAACCTCTCCCTGATCACCACGCAACTACACGGGATCGACACCGAGATCGTCACCGCCCGTGATGGCCTGGAAGCCCTGGAACGGATGGCCGATCGCGAATACGCGTTGATGCTCCTGGATGCCCACATGCCGATCGTGGACGGCTTCGAGGTGATGCGGCGCATGGTCGATCTGGAGGCGGATCGGCGTCCACCCACCATTCTGGTCACGGCGGTGCATGGGGATCCGGTGTTCATCTCCCGCGCCTATGAACTGGGCGCGGTGGATTATCTGGTCAAGCCGTTCCCCATGGAGCACCTGCGCGCCAAGGTCCGGGTTTTTCTGGAACTCGACCGTCGCAACCGGCTGATCCGTCAGCAGGCCGTGGAGCTGGAGGAGCGGCGTCAGGCGCTGGATGTGGCCCGCATCCAGGCCGAGGCCGCCTCGCGCGCCAAGAGCCACTTTCTGGCCAACATGAGCCACGAAATCCGCACGCCGATGAACGCGGTGATCGGCATGACCGACATCCTGCTCGCCTCGGAACTCGATCCCGGGCAGCGTCGTCTGCTGACCACCATTCTGCACGCCTCGGAGTCGTTGTTGAACATCCTCAACGACATTCTGGACTTCTCCAAGATCGAGGCCGATGCGATCCAGCTGGATCGCATCCCCCTGGCGCCGCGCAAAGTGGTGGAACACGCGGTGGCCACCCTGGCCGTGGAGGCGGAAATGAAAGGATTGAGTCTCCAGAGCCTCATTGATGCCGGCGTGCCGGAGACGGTTCTGGGCGATCCGGCCCGTCTGCGCCAGGTGTTGATCAACCTGATCTCCAACGCGGTGAAGTTCACCGAACGGGGCGGGGTGGAGCTGCAACTGCTCAAAAAAAGTCGTCCCGACGGCGGACTGGATCTGGAGTTCCGGGTGCTCGACAGCGGCATCGGCATCCCGGACGACAAGATCCCCACCCTGTTCACCATGTTCTCGCAGGTGGATGCCGGCATGACCCGGCGTTTCGGCGGCACCGGGCTGGGATTGGCCATCAGCCGGAAACTGGTGGAACGCATGGGAGGCGAGATCCAGGTGACCAGCACCCGCGGTCAGGGGAGCGCCTTCGGCTTCACGGTGCCGTGCCTGCTTCCCGACGCCGGGGAACGCCCGCGTCTGGCATCGTCCCTCACCGCCCCCCATCCGGTGGCGAATCGCCCAGTGAGCGGTGATTTCACCCGGATTCTCCTGGTGGAGGACGATCCGGACAACCGCATGCTCGGCGAACATGTCTTGACATCGGCGGGCTTCTCCGTTACCACGGCTGGCGATGGCGAAGAGGCTTTGAAACAGTTGAACCAGGGGTGCGATCTGGTTTTCATGGATATCCAGATGCCGCGCCTGAACGGCATCGAAACCACCCGACGGATTCGCGCGGGCCGCGAAAAGGCCGATCCGGACCTGCCGATCATCGGCGTGAGCGCCCATGTGCAGATGGATCTGCGTCAGCACTGTCTGGAAGCGGGGATGGATGCCTTTCTCACCAAACCGTATCGCGCCCAGGATCTTCTGGAAATGATCGCGCATGCCGCCGACAGCCGGCAGCGCCGCATGGAACAACGCCGCAAGGCCACGGACAGACAAGGAAACGGAGCGGCATGAGCAACACCTCCCATCCGCCGGAAGGAGATCCCTCCCCCTCTCGAGAAACGCCCGCGCGGGAGCCCCGCGAAAAGACCGTCGCATTCCAGGGGGAACGGGGCGCCTACAGCGAACAGGCCTGCCGGGAGAGTCTCCCCGGGTACCGGACCATCCCCTGCCGCACCTTCGAGGAAGTGTTCCAGGCGGTGGACGAACGCGAAGCGAGCATCGGCATGATCCCGGTGGAAAACAGCATCGCCGGCGTGGTGAGCGACAGTTACGACCTGTTGGCGGTGTTCCAGCTCCACATCCTGGGGGAGTACTACCTGCGGGTGCGCCACGCTCTGCTCGGTCTGCCGGGCACGCGCATCGACGACGTGCGGGCGGTCTACTCCCATCCCCAGGCGCTGGCCCAGTGCCGCACCTTCATCCGCAAGCACGGCTGGGCCTGCAACGCGGTCTACGACACCGCCGGGGCCGCCGCGGACCTGGCTGAACGGGGTGGAACCCTGGAGGCGGCGATCGCCGCCGAACTGTGCGCCGAACTCTACGGACTCGACGTGCTGGCCCGCGACATCCAGGACAGCCGGCTCAACACCACCCGGTTCTTGCAGATCGTGAAAGAGCGCCATGTGCCGCCCAAGGAGGTTCCCTGCAAGACCAGCCTGATCTTCGAAGTGCGCAACATCCCGGCAGCCCTCTACAAGTGTCTGGGCGGATTCGCCACCAACGGCGTCAACCTCACCCGCCTGGAGTCCCGTCCCGTGCCGGGCACCCCCTGGTCGTACCACTTCTATCTCGACTTCCAGGGCCGCCCCGAGGAGCGACCCTGCAAACTGGCCCTCGAGGAGCTGGATTTCTTCACCAGCAGCTTGAAGATCCTCGGCAGCTATCCCGAATCCCCCACCTGGCATCCCCAACCATGATCGCCTATCCACACTTCGATCCGATCGCCCTGCAACTCGGTCCCATCGCCATCCGCTGGTACGGGTTGATGTACACCCTCACCTTCGTGCTCGGCTGGCCGCTCCTGCAATGGCAGGTACGACGCCAACGGCTGGAGATCTCCCCGGAACGGCTCGCCGACCTGGTGATGGCGGTGCTGCTCGGGGTGATCCTGGGAGGACGGTTCGGATACATTCTGTTCTATAACTTCAACGCCTACCTCACCAACCCGCTGGCCATCCTCAAGGTGTGGGAGGGGGGCATGTCCTTCCACGGCGGACTGCTGGGGGTGCTGCTGGCCGGGCTCTACTTCTCCCGCAAGGTGGGGCTGTCGTTTCTGGTCGTCATGGAACTGCTGGCGGTGGTCACGCCACTCGGGCTGCTGCTGGGCCGGATCGGCAACTTCATCAACGGCGAACTGTGGGGACGTCCCACCGATCTGCCGTGGGGCATGGTCTTTCCCGGTGCCGGTCCCCTGCCCCGTCACCCGAGCCAGCTCTACGAGGCCGGACTCGAAGGGGTGGCGCTGTTGATCGTCCTGATCTGGCTGGGCCGACGCCCCAGACCGGCGGGACTCATCGGCGGAATTTTCCTGACCGGCTATGCCCTCTCCCGGCTGGCGGTCGAGTTCGTGCGCGAACCGGATGCCCATCTGGGGCTGCTCGCCGGCGACCTGACCATGGGACAGTGGCTCAGTCTGCCCATGCTCGTCATCGGCCTGGGGTTGATCGCCCATGCCCGGGGCCGCGCCAGGCCAGACATCCCCCGGTGAACGATTTCGCGCCATCCGTGCCGCGCGAAACGGTCGATTCCCTGCCGGATGCTCCGGGGGTCTACCGCTATCTCGACGCGGATGGCCAGGTGCTCTATGTCGGCAAGGCCAAATCCCTCAAGAAACGGGTCGGCTCCTATTTTCATGGGGCCAATTCCGCCCGCATCCAGGCCATGCTCGCCAAGGCGCGGGATCTGGCCATCATCGTCACCGCCAGCGAAGCCGATGCCCTGATCCTCGAGGCCAACCTCATCCGACGGCTGCAACCCCCCTACAACGTGCTGCTCAAGGACGACAAGTCCCACCCCTGGCTGCGCCTGACCATCAACCACCCCTTCCCGCGCCTCACCCTGCACCGCGGCCCGAAACATCCGGGCGAACGGTACTTCGGACCCTATCCGAGCGTGCATGCGGTGCGGGAAACCTTGAAATGGTTGCAGGGGATCTTTCCCCTGCGCCAGTGCGAGGAGCGACAGTTCACCACGCGGCGGCGTCCCTGTCTGCAACACCAGATCAAACGGTGTCACGCCCCCTGCATGGGCCTGATCGATCCGGAGAGCTATGGCCTCTGGGTGAAGGAGGCGATCCTGTTTCTGGAGGGGCGCGACCGCCAGTTGACCGAAGGGTTGACCCAGGCGATGTGGGAGGCCGCCGAGACACGCCGCTTCGAGGAGGCGGCCCGCTTGCGAGACCGGATCAAGGCGATTCGCCACGTCCAGGAGCAGCGGCGCGGCAACCTCAAGGAGGGGACCGATCTGGATGTGCTCAGCATCACCATCAGCGACGGACCGGCGGTGATCGAGATCTTTTTCATCCGCGACGGGATCCAGCTCGGCAATCAGGCCCACTTTCCGGAAAATACCGAGGATCTGGCCCCCGCCGAGGTGCTGGAGTCTTTCATCGCCCAGTTCTACGCCCCCGGTCAGCTCGATGCCGAGGACGAAACGCGGGATGGACGCGAAAAATCCGCCAGCATCCTCGAGACCCCCTTGCCACCGCCGGAGATTCTGGTCAACCTGGCCCCACCGGAGCGCGGCTGGCTGGAGGTGACGTTGAGCCGCCTGCGCGGCGGCGCGGTCAAGATCCGCGTGCCGGAACGCGGGGAGAAACGGCGTCTGGTGGATCTGGCCCTCACCAACGCCGAAACCGCCAAGGTCCGTTCGTTGAGCGGCAAGCGGGCCAACCGTCAGCGGCTGGCCGAACTGGCGGAGATTCTGGAGTTGCCGCGCGCGCCGGAGCGGATCGAAGCCTGCGACATCTCCCACATCCAGGATACGCATGTGGTGGCCTCGCTGGTGGCCTTCGGTCCGGAGGGGATGATCAAGAAGGATTACCGCCGCTTCGCGATCCGCGATCCGGACGCCATCGACGACACTTCGCGCATGGCCGAGGTATTGCGCCGCCGCTTCCGCGACGCCGACGCCAGCGACGAGGACTGGCCGGATCTGGTGCTGCTGGATGGGGGCAAGGGACAGTTGAACGCGGTTGTGGAGGTGGCCGGAGATCTGGGCATCGCCGGGGTCACCTTCTGCGCAATCGCCAAGGGTCCGGATCGCGACGCGGGAAAGGAAACCCTGTTCTTGCCCGGACGCTCGGAAGCGATTATACTGCCGGGACGCTCCTCGGTGTTGTTCATGTTGCAGAATATCCGCGACGAGGCGCACCGGTTCGCCGTCACCTATCACCGTGGCAGTCGTGGGAAAGAGCTGGTCCGTTCGGCCCTCGACGACATCCCCGGCGTGGGACCGAACCGCAAGAAGGCGTTGTTGCGGCGTTTCGGCTCGGTTCGGGCCCTGCGCGCCGCCGATGTCGAAGAGCTTGAAGCCGTTCCGGGCATCTCCGCCGCCCTGGCGGAGACCATCGTCCACCACCTGAGGAACATCCAGGAAACCACATGAGATCCGATTGATGGTTTGGAATCTTCCCAACACCCTGACCGCGACCCGCATCGCGCTGATCCCGTTTTTCATCGGCAGCGCCTATCTGCCGGATCGCTGGGGATTGATTCTCTCGGCCCTGTTTTTCAGCCTGGCCGCCATCACCGATTGGGCCGACGGCTACGTGGCGCGTCGTTCCGGACTGCTGACCGACTTCGGACGCTTCTTCGACCCGGTGGCCGACAAACTGCTGGTGATCTCGGCGATCGTGCTGCTGCTCTCCCTGGACCGCGCCCCGCTGACGCTGGTGTTGATCATCCTGGCCCGCGAGATCACCATCATGGCCCTGCGCGAACGGATGGCCGGTCTCGGCCTCAAGGTTCCGGTATCCGGCTTGGCCAAATGGAAAACCGGCTTCCAAATGACCGCCATCATCATGCTCTTGGTCCAGGACGGCCTGTTCGATGTGCCGTTCCAGTGGCCCGGACTCTTCTTTTTAGGGGTCGCAGCGGTCTTCTCCCTCTGGTCCGGCTACGCCTACCTGGTCACCGCCTGGCCGGCCATCCAGCCGAAACGGTGATGGATCGCCAGCTTCACCCATCTTTCTCGAATTGCACCCAGCTTGAAACCATGGCTCCCAAACCGCGCCCAATCGGGCACAGATGGCTTTACCATGGACCCCCTTCGGGAGGTCCATGGTACGAGGGTGAGGGAGTTCTCCTCCATCATGCAAGTTGTTTCATCTCAGGATCCCATGGAATGAAGTGATGAAATCCATGCTACCCGTCAATCTTGACGATTTACTCCACTTGCGCACCGTTGAATCGCCTCGTGTGGAATTCAAAGCCTCCTGGGAAGAGAAAACCACCGGCGCGCAGGTCATTCGTTCCATTTGCGCGTTTGCCAACGATTTTCAAAACCTTAACGGTGGCTATATCATCCTGGGCGTGGATCAGAGGAATGAGTCTGCCATCCTGCCCCCAAAAGGCTTGACCACTGCCGAGGTGGAAAAGGCGCAGAAATGGATTCGCGGACGGTGCAACACAATCGATCCGGTCTATCAGCCCCTCCTCTCGCCTGAATGGGTGGACGGCCAGCATATCCTGGTGATCTGGGCACCTGGCAGCCAGGCGCGACCACATCAAGCACCCGAGTCCGGGGAGAAAGGCGCGGCGCGAAAGTATTATATCCGTCTTGGTTCAGAGAGCGTGGACGCCGACAGTCAGGCCGACCTCAAGACACAGCTCATTCAATTGACGGCAAGAGTACCCTTCGACGATCGCAGATCGTTGCATGCAAGCGTATTGGACATCCGCGAAACCAAGGTGAAGGAGTTTCTGCACGACATCGGTAGTGAACTGGTGGAGGCACAGGACACGCGCACGATCTATCGCAATTTGCGGATCGCCGATCCTGTCAATGGGCATGACGCGCCACGCAACGTGGGATTGTTGTTTTTCAGCCAAGATCCAGAGCAGTGGTTTCCCGGCGCACGGATCGAGGTGGTGCAATTTGCCGACGACACTTCCGGCGATGTTCTGGAAGAGAAAATCTTTTCACTCAGACCGATCCACGAGCAACTCAGAGAATGTTTGGCCTATCTTGAGAATCTCTCGGTACGGCTGATTCAGAAGTTACCCAACCGTCCGAAGGCGACCCATTGGGTAAGCTATCCGACCTCGGCGTTGCGGGAAGCGCTGGTGAACGCTGTCTATCACCGCTCTTACGAGGGGATTTCCGAACCCATCAAGGTCTATCTCTACCCGGACCGGATGGAGATCATCAGTTATCCGGGCCCCGTGCCGGGCATTGAAGCGCACCACTTCGACGATGCCATTCCCCTTCCGCCCGTACCGGCTCGCAATCGCCGCATAGGAGAGTTTCTCAAGGCGTTGAGGCTTGCCGAAGCGCGTGGCACCGGCATACCCAAGCTCAGACGGGTCATGCAGCAAAACGGTTCGTCACCGCCACGTTTCGATTTCGATGCCGCACGCCACTACTTTCGAACGACCCTGCCAGCCCATCCCGAATCTCAAGCCATTCTCACCTTGCTGGACGTGGCCAATTTGAAGGCGGTCGGTGATTTTTCAGGGGCATTGCGGCGTTTGAAAGAGTCCTACAGGCAAAATCCCGGATCTCTCGGGTTGGGCGTGGAGTTGGTGCGTGAATTGATTTCTCAGAATGACCTCCATGCCGCCGAAGCCATCCACGACCAATTTGTCGAGGCCAATCCGGTCTCGAGTCCGGCGGCGCTGATCACCCTGATCTCCGGAGCCTATCTGGACAAGAATCAAACGAGCAAGGCCATGGCATGGCTGGACAGGTTACCTCTTCTGGATGTGGTCGAAGAGGCTTTCAATGCCGCGATCCAGGAGAAACGGGCCGGTCGGCTGGAACGCGCGTACCGTTATTTCCAGATTGCGGGCGAGGCCGTCATGCAGGATGTGAAGGCGCTGCACGAATTCGCTCAGGTCAAAATGAAACTGGCTGACAAAGCCAGACCGCAAGGACGCCAGGGCAATTGGACCGTATACAACCGGCAACTCGATGAAACGCGGGAAATGTTGCAAAGGGTCGTCCAAATGGAGGCGCCGAGGACTCGCCATGCATGGGCTTGGTTCGATTTGGGCAGGGTGCTGCAATGGCGTCGATCACCCAGGCAAGAGATTCGTCATGCTTTCGAACAAGCCGCACGGCTTGACCCCAATGAGCCGCGTTTCAAGGAAGCTCTGGATCGATTGGAAACCACCTGATGCGACCGTCCGTCGACTATCGCCATCGCCAATGGGCACCCCCTTTCAAACCCCCTTGACGAACCCATCCAGGATTCGCTATGATTGCCAAGTGATGTACGCGGGAGTAACTCAGGGGTAGAGTGCAACCTTGCCAAGGTTGACGTCGAGGGTTCGAATCCCTTCTCCCGCTCCATCTTTCCCACCCTGGCCATCCTCGCGGATCCCCTAGGGGAGGAGACGAGGGAAACACACCCCTCGAAAAAAAACGGGGGGGACCCCTCCCTCAAACGCGTTTTCCTGGCCCGTCGGTCAGGCCGGGTGGCGAAGTGGCCTAACGCAGAGGTCTGCAAAACCTTCATTCGTGGGTTCAAATCCCACCCCGGCCTCCAGTTTCATCGTTGTACCGTGACACCTCTCAATCAGGTGTCATGCATGGCAAGCGCGGGAAAAACAATCCCAAAACTTGCACAATGAACTGATTTTTTGATTTTTTTTCGGCAGTCATTTCGATTCGTGGATTTTTGAGGCATTCAAGTTGAGCGTAAAATAGCTCGAATGCGGGAGTAACTCAGGGGTAGAGTGCAACCTTGCCAAGGTTGACGTCGAGGGTTCGAATCCCTTCTCCCGCTCCATCTTCACCCATTCAGCCGTGGAACCCAAAAATGCGGTCCACGGTCAAGGGTGGGGGGGCTTTTCCCCCTTCTTGCGAGTTTACGATCCCCCCTCCTCCCCGCCTCCGAACCCCCACGAATCTCCCGTTGTTTTCAACAGGATATTCCAAAGGATTCCACATGCCCATCACCTTTCATCCCAACGAGCGTACCGTCATCTTCATCGATGGCTCCAACCTCTACGCCGCCATCCGCTCCCTGGGCTTCGATTTCGACTACAAAAAACTCCTCTCCCACTTCCAGAGCCACAGCCGCCTGCTGCGCGCCTATTATTACACCGCCCTCGGAGATGATCAGGACTACTCGCCGATCCGCCCTCTGGTCGATTGGCTCGCCTACAACGGCTATGCGGTGATCACCAAACCGATCAAGGAGTACCTTGATCCGGTCACCGGTCACAAACGCATCAAGGGGAACATGGACATCGAAATCGCGGTCGGCATGCTGCAAATGGCCCCGCACTACGACCACGCCGTGCTCTTCTCCGGGGATGGCGACTTCCGCAGCGTGGTGCAGGCGATCCAGGACCAGGGCAAATTTGTCTCCGTGGTCAGTTCCCTCCTCACCAGCCCGCCGATGATCGCCGATGAATTGCGCCGTCAGGCCGACGAGTTCATCGAACTCAACACCCTGAAATCCGAACTGATGCGCAATCCCCATGTCTCCCATGGCAATGTCTGCCCCTCGGTGATCCCAACGGCTCAGGCCGCGACTCCCGCGGTCGCGGAGTCGGGCGCCGCGTTCTGAATACGCATTCAGTTTCAGGTTCTTCTTGAGTCGATTCTTCAAGGAAGGAGTCTACGCGCGTGGGAAAAATCGCCTTTTTGTTTCCTGGACAAGGTTCCCAATCCGTGGGCATGGGCCGCGAACTGCATGACGCGGATCCGGCCATCGCCACCCTGTTCGCCGAGGCCAACGCCACCCTCGGCTTCGATCTGACCGACCTGATGTTCAACGGTCCGGACGAAACCCTGCGTCTGACCGAAAACGCCCAACCCGCCCTGGTGCTCACCGGTCTGGCCGCCCATCACCTGGTGACCGAACGAACCCGCCTGCGCGCCGACTACGTGGCCGGCCACTCCCTGGGCGAATACGCCGCCATCGCGGCGGCAGGGGGATTCCCGGCCCTGGACGCGGTGCGCCTGGTGCGCAAACGCGGCGAGGCGATGCGTTCCGCCCTGCCGGCTGGCGTGGGCGGCATGGCGGCGGTGCTCAACATGGCCCCCGCCGACGTGGAAAAAATCTGCCGGCAGGCCGCCGCCGAAACCGATCTCTTCTGCGCGCCGGCCAACTACAACACCGCCACCCAACTGGTGATCTCCGGCCATGTGGCCGCCGTGCAACGGGCCGTGGAACTGGTCAAGACCACCAAGGCCAAGGCCCTGCCGGTCCCAGTCTCGGCGGCCTTCCACACCCCCCTCATGGCCAAAGCCGCCGCGACCATGGCCGAGTTCCTGGCCGAACAGCCGATCCAGGACCTCGCCATCCCGCTCATCGCCAACGTCACCGCCGACGCCCTGACGCAAGGGGAGGTGGTGAAAGAAAATCTCATCGAACAAATCACCGATCCGGTACGCTGGGAGGCCTCGATGCTGCGTCTGGTGGCCCTGGGCGTGGACACCTTCGTGGAACTCGGCAGCGGCACGGTGCTCGCCGGCATGATGAAGCGCATCCACAAGGAGGCGCGCATCCTCTCCATCAACACCCCGGCGGATCTGGAAAAACTCACCGACTGGATCTGACACCCAGCCGTGACGCCAGCCCGATCCGTGCCCCGCACGGATCGGGCACCGCGGATGCAAAAAAAACAAACGCCTGGCCGATCCGCATCCCAACGGATCGGGACTCCTCTCCACACCCGGACCGGATCGCAGGCATCCACGCCATGTCCATACGACAATCTTCCACAATATCTTTCCATTAAAGTTTCATGCTTGCGCACCATGCGTCGTGCTGATAGGCTGCATGCATGAATTCGCATGGCCGCATGGCGCATCGACCCCCCTTCGCACGACTCCGAAAACTGGTGAAAAAAATGTCCATTCACAATTTAAGCGTCAAGTTCAAAATCCTCGGCGGCGCCTTGCTGCTGGTCGCCATCACGGTGATTTTCGGCGGCCTGGCCAATCTCTACATCGGCAAGGTCTCCGGAGCCCTGTTCGGCATCACCGACAACAACGCCAAGGCGGTGGAGTACGCCACGGGGGTGGAACGGATGGCCCTGGCCACCATCATGGAGGAAAAGAACTATCTTCTGTACGAAAAACCCGAGATCCATCAACGTGCCGAAAACAGTGTCAAGGAGTTGAATCAATTCCTCGACAAGGTGGATGAACTGGCGACAAAATACAATAACACTCAATTGCTGGATCAATCCAAGGTGGCCCGCAACGGCACGGCGGTCTATGCCGACAAGTACCGCGCCGGGGTCAAGGCGTTGCAGGCCAACAAGAACTCCGTGGTCCAGATGGTCGAAAAGGGCCAAATCGTCGAGAAGGCCGCCGAGAAATTCCTGCAACTCCAGGTAGATGCCTACACCGCCGCCATGAAGGGCAAGGCGGATGCATCCGCGCTCGATCCCTACGTGCAGCGCTACATCATCACCACCAACATCTACGTGCATGCCCTGGGAATCATGCGCGCCGAAAAGGAGGAGGTGAACTACAAAGATCGCGAGGCCTGGAAGCGGATGAATGTCCTGCTTCCCGCACTGATGAAGCTCTACGACGATCTCCAGAAGATCACCCCGGATGCCGAACAGATCAAGCTGATCGAGGCGGCGCGCAAGGCCACCAGCGAATACACCGAGGCAGCCCGGTCGTGGATCAAGAACGACGACGATCTCAAGGCGATCCTGGCCGACATGGGCAAGCTGGGCGCGGATGTGATCAAGCAGGCCCAACAGGCCGAGGAAGCCGGCTATCATCAACTGGCCGTGGCGCGCGGCGACGCGGAGAAAATCACCCACGAAGCCAATTCGATCATCATCGGCACGATCCTTGGCGCCGTGATTCTCGGCGTGCTGATCGCGCTCTTTCTGGCCTCCCTGATCACCAAACCGATCGTGCAGGGGGTTGCCTTCGCGCAAACCCTGGCGCGGGGCGATCTGACCACCCGTCTGCACATCGACCAGACCGACGAGATCGGCACCCTGGCCAAGTCGTTGAACGAAATGGCCGACAAGCTCAAGGAGGTGATCGGCGAAGTCCGCAACACCGCCAACAGCGTGGCCTCCGGCAGTCAGGAACTCTCCTCCACGGCCCAGCAGATCTCCCAGGGCTCGACCGAACAGGCCGCCTCGGTGGAAGAGACCTCATCGGCCATGGAGGAGATGGCCTCCAACATCCAGCAGAACACCGACAACTCGGAGCAGACCGAGCGGATCGCCCGTCAGGCCTCCATCGACGCGGAACAAGGTGGCCAGTCGGTGAGCGAGGCGGTGAGCGCCATGAAGGAGATCGCCTCGAAGATCTCGATCATCGAAGAGATCGCCCGTCAGACCAATCTGTTGGCCTTGAACGCGGCCATCGAGGCGGCACGCGCCGGCGAGCACGGCAAGGGATTCGCGGTGGTGGCCGCCGAGGTGCGCAAGCTGGCCGAACGCAGCCAAACCGCCGCCGCCGAGATCAGCCGCCTCTCCTCCTCCAGCGTGCTGGTGGCCGAAAAGGCGGGTCAGATCATCAACAAACTGGTTCCGGACATTCAAAAAACCTCCGAACTGGTGCAGGAGATCGCCGCCTCGAGCCGCGAGCAGAATAGCGGTGCCGAGCAGATCAACAAGGCGATCCAGCAACTCGATCAGGTGATCCAGCAAAACGCCGGGTCCTCAGAGGAGATGGCCGCCACCTCCGAGGAGTTGAATGCCCAAGCCGAATTGTTGCAATCAACCATTTCGTTCTTCAACATCGGCACAGGTTCCGTGGGTGGTGGCGCCACGCGTCGTCCGCCATCCCGCGCCGTGGCGGCCCTGCCCGCGCCACGCGCGACCCCGAAAAACCTGGGAACCGCCAAGGGAGGCGCGCCGTTGCGCCTGACCCATCAGGGCGACTCCGGCGGAGGACGGAAGAATCTGGATGACGAGTTCGAGAGTTTCTGAGTCGAACCGAGGACGCCACGCCGGGAGTCCGCACCGCTCCCGGCGTGTTTGCAATCCAGCGTGCAAAATCTCTGCATCTTGCAAGATTTTCCCAGTTGACGCCTCTCTTTCAGGGCTGTACCCTGCCAAACAGATGCGCCGCAGGATCTATCGGCTCTGTCTGGCCTGTCGATTCATCGACCACGCGGCATCCGGATACTTGGCCACTGACCGCACGAGAGAATTCCATGCCCAGGTTCGATTGGCAATACGGCTATCAGACCAACAACAGGATCGTTGATCTTCAACACAAGTATTTCCTGGAGTTGATGAATCGACTGCACGAAGAACTTGGCGCGAACATGGATCCAGTCTACCAGGAGCGTCTCCTGGACGAACTGCTGGCCTATGCCCGGTTTCATTTCATCTCCGAGGAGAACATCCTTCTCAAGCACCTGCCGCGTCGTTTCGCCCATCAACAGCGGCTGCACGAAGTGCTCGTTCAAGAGCTGCAAAAGAAAATCGCGGGCATGAAAGCGGGCCAGACCACAGCCCGGGAGATCGTGCACTTCGTGGTCGAGTGGTTCTTCACCCACACGGTCACCGAGGATGTGACCGATTTTCTGCCGTTGTCCTGACCGTTTTTCTTCCACCTTCCTCCGACCCGAATCCGCATCCGGGCCAGACGATTCACCGGTCACGCCTCATCCACGCCCGCCGTACTGCCGTTCCACCCACTGCCGGTAGACCCCGCTGGTCACATCCGCCACCCAATTCACCGGTCACGCCTCATCCACGCCCGCCGTACTGCCGTTCCACCCACTGCCGGTAGACCCCGCTGGTCACATCCGCCACCCAATCGGCGTGTTCCAGATACCACCCCACGGTCTTGACGATCCCGCTCTCGAAGCTCTCTCCGGGCCGCCAGCCCAGTTCCCGTTCGATCTTTGCGGCGTTGATGGCATAGCGTCGGTCGTGTCCGGGGCGATCCTGGACAAAGGTCATCTGTTCCGCGTATCCCCGGCCATCCGGTCTGGGGCGCGCCGCGTCGAGAACGCCGCAGATGGTGCGCACCACCTCGAGGTTGGGCTTTTCGTTCCAACCGCCGATGTTGTAGGTTTCGCCCGGTTGGCCCGCCGCCAGCACGCGCATGATCGCCAGGCAGTGATCCTCCACATAAAGCCAGTCGCGCACCTGCATCCCATCGCCGTAGATGGGCAGCGGTTTGCCGGCCAGGGCGTTGTGAATCACCAGAGGGATGAGTTTTTCCGGAAACTGATACGGACCGTAGTTGTTGCTGCAATTGGTGGTCAGCACAGGCAGGCCATAGGTATGGTGCCAGGCACGCACCAGATGGTCCGAGGCGGCTTTGGAGGCGGCATAGGGGCTGTTGGGCAGATGCGGGTTGGTTTCGGCGAAGGGAGGATCTTCCGGGGTCAAGGTGCCGTAGACCTCATCGGTCGAAACGTGCAGAAAGCGAAAATCCCGTTTGTTCGCGCCATCCCGCGACGTGTCCGGCAATCGATTCCAGTAGTCGCGGGTCATCTCCAGCAGATGAAAGCTCCCGACGATGTTGGTTTGGATGAATTCGCCCGGCCCCAGGATCGAACGATCCACATGGGATTCCGCCGCGAAATGGAGGATTGCGCGGGGGTGGTGCTGATTGAGCAGGGTTCCCAGCAGATCGCGATCGTTGATGTCACCGCGGGTGAAGAGGTAGCGTGGATCGTCGTTGAATTTGGCCAGGTTGGCGAGATTGCCGGCATAGGTCAACTTGTCCAGGTTGAGCACCGGTTCGTCGGTGTGTTTGAACCAGGCATGGATGAAATTGGCGCCGATGAAGCCGGCTCCGCCGGTAACGAGAATCATGATTCACGGCTCCCTGCCAAAAATGGGTAACGGGTCCAAACGGATCCAAACGGTCACGCGGGGCATCAACACGCCAACGGTCACAGGGGACCGGGGACCGAAGGTCCCCGGCGGAGGTTTGGAGGCAGAGCCTCCAAGGTTTTTCCTTTGTGACGTTGACTTCAGCTTATGGCTACCGACTGTTCCTGTTTCCGTAGACACAAGCGAGCAAAATCAGAGAAACACAAACAAAGTCAAAGTCAAAACCCAAGGCAACGTCGTGGGGCGCGGCCCCACACCCCGCCGGGGGCGGTAACCGCCCCGATCCCCCGTGACGGAACGTTCCACTCACAATGTCTGCTTGATCCACGCCTCCCCCAACCTTCCCTCCATCACCTCGGCGTTGGTCACCAACCCATACCCGGCCCGCTCCGGATCCAGATAGATCCCGGCCACACGCCGCAACTCCTCCTCGGTGACCGCCATCACCCGCTTCCGGAATGCCCGCCGCACCTGCGGCAATCGCCCGTACAACGCATCATGAAACGCCCGCTTGGCCTCGCCCGCCGGAGATCCGGGCCGATCGATCGCCCCGATCATTCCCAAAAGAGCCTCCTCCAAAGCACGCGCATCCGCCTTGCCAGCCATCAACCACTCGAGCGAATTCTGGAAATCGGCCATGGTCTCCTCCACGCGCGGATCGCGATAGGAGTAGAACCGGAACAAACCACTGTCCGAATCATACCCCGCCCCGCCACCATAGGCGCCACCCCGCTCACGAATGGCGCGATGCAGATGACCGTTCTTCAAATACAATCCCAACACCGCCAGGGCCGGCGCGTCCGGATGGACATAGGGAACGGTCTTGTGGACACGGGCACAGAAATGGATCTGGGTCACCGTGGCCCAGGCCGTCTTGAGCGCACCGGCAAGCGGTCCCACGACAATGCCGCCCGACGAATCGACCGCCTGGCCACGTCCACCCCACTGCCCGGCCAACGCCTCCCCGAAACCGGCGAAATCCTCCTCCTCCCCCACGATCAACATCCGCCCCGGCGCACGCCGCAACAGATCACGCAACCTCTCCAGACGCTCGGCGAACGCGGCGAGAGCCTGGGGATCGTCCAGACTCTTGTCCAGACTCTTCAACCGCTTCACCGCCGCCATGCCGCCCCACAGGTCGTTCAAGGCGGCCACGCGACTCATGCCGGCCCCGGCAGCCGAAAGAGCCAGTACATGACCATTCTCGGTGACGCGCATCTCGGCGGCGGAACGCATCTGCGCCACCAACTCGCGCAAACGGGAAAGTTCGTCGAAACGGGCGGTGTCGATGGTATCCAGAATCAGTTGCGACAAAGCCCCCTGATTGCGCGACAACGCCTTGCCGGAAATGCAGAAGACGCAGCGATAGCTCTCCAGATCGTCCACCGAGGAGCGCAACCCCATGCGCGCCGCGATGCCACCACTGATGGCCGACTGATGGGCCTGGGTCTGCAGGTAATCGCGACCGCCACACCCCACCTCGGAAAGACAGGTGGAAAAGATCGGCAACAATGCCAACAGATCATCAGGCATGGCCGGCGGGTCGATGACGTACTGCTGATAGACCAACCGGTTGGTGGCCGCCTTGAACCAGAAAACCGGCATCGCCCCCTTTCCGGCCTCGCTCCCCTCGGCGATGGGGATATCCGACGGGATGTCGGAGAGTTCCAGACGCGGCAGAATCTCCGGATCGTCCTCCTGCTCCTGACGGGCGCGCAACGCCTGGGTCCGCTCGATCACCCGCGCCCGCTCCGCGGCATCCATGCCGGCGAGAATCTCCCGCAACCGGGCGATCTCACGCTCCTTGCGCCGGGCGTTCAGCGTGGCATCCGGTTTCAACACCACCCGCACCCGGTGGGGATTCTCCAGCAACCAGACACGCGCCAGACCCTTGATGAAGTCGGGATCGGCCACCCGCTCGCGCAGGGCGTTCAACGCATCATCCAGCGCCAGGGCCTGGATCGGATCCCCGCCGTGCAACGTCGGGGTCAGGGCGTTCAACAGCAGTTTCAAACCATACGGCAGACCATCCCCGCCGATCTCGCGTCGCGACAGCTCCAACTGATGCAACACCGACTCCACCCGCTCCGGCTCGACCCCCTCCTCGGCCACCCGCGCCAGAAGATCCAGAATCAGCTTTTCGACGGCCTCGGCCCGTTCCGGCTCCGACCCCTCCAGACCGCATACGAAAACCAACTCCCGTCCCGAGTCGTCCAGACCGCTCAACGACGAGGGCGAGGCCCCCAGATCGGTGGTCTCGAGCACCTGCAACAGCGGCGAAGAGCTGTTGTCGAGCAACACGCCGTTCAACAGATGGGCGTTGAGCAGATGCTCCATCTCCATGGTGCGCCCCAAAAGCCAACCCAACACGATGTGGGACTTCTCCGAGGTGTCGGTCTCTCCATCCAGGGCATACACCTCCTCGATGGCGAAAGGGGCCGGATGACGCCGCTCGTCGGGAATCGACGAAGCGCCGGGATTGTCCCGAAAACGGGCCAACACCTGTTCCTGGAAACTGGCCTGGTGCTCTGCGGCGGTGATGTCGCCGTAGGTCATGAAAATGGCGTTCGAAGGGTGGTAGAAACGGCCATGAAACGCCTTCAACCCGTCCCAGGTCAAATCGGGTATGCGCTCCGGATCGCCGCCGCTGTTGTAATGATAGGTGGTGGTGGGGAACAGATGCTCGGACATGCACTGGGAGAGCACCCGCGCCGGAGAACTCATCGCCCCTTTCATCTCATTGAACACCACACCCTTGAAAACCAGCTCCGCATCGGGACTCTCGGGTTCGGCAAACTCCACCCGAAACCCCTCCTGGGCAAAATCGAGTTCATCGAGACGCGGGAAAAAGGCGGCATCCAGATAGACACGCAGGAGATTATCAAAATCCTTGCGCGACTGGGTGGCAAACGGATAGGCGGTCCAGTCGCTGGAGGTAAAGGCGTTCATGAAGGTGGAAAGCGACCGGCGCAGCATCATGAAGAAAGGATCGCGCACCGGATAACGTTCGCTGCCACACAAGGCGGTGTGCTCGAGAATGTGGGCGACACCGGTCGAATCCTGAGGCACGGTCAGAAAAGCCACCAGAAAGGCATTGTGCGGGTCGTCGGCGGCCAGATGCACATGACGGGCGCCCGTGACCCGATGGCGGTAGGTCTCCACGGTCAGTTTCAGCGACGCCACGGTTTCACGGCGCGACAGTTCGAATTCGGGATGGCTCATGGTGCTCCTTGGCCGCGGCCTGGGTGATGTGCAAACAAAATTGTCGATATAAAAGTATAGCGCACGCCTGGGGAAAAAGCGACACGAAACGCGAATCCCCTTGCGCTTAAGCGGCATGCGTGTTAAGAAATTCAGTATATAAGGAAAAGCTGAAACTAACGCATGACGCCTACAAAAGCACGCAAAGGCCATGCCGGTCCTTGAGCTTCCAAAGGCAATAAATCGAAACGTGGCATTCTGGCTGGTCGTTTCCAGCCGCGCCAGTTGGCGCGCAACCCATGCCAGAAATTGATGAAGACCCAACCCTCACCCCAAAAAAAACCAACAATCGGAGGTAAACCATGGCGGATGCAAATGCCGCGGGCCAAACCATCCTGGTCGTCGGCGGCGGAATCAGCGGTCTGACCACCGCCGTCGAAGCAGCCGAAACCGGATACCATGTGCTTCTGGTGGAAAAGGATCCTCACCTCGGTGGTCGAGTCTCGCAACACAACAAATATTTCCCCAAACTCTGCTCCCCGACCTGCGGGTTGGAGATCAACTACCAACGCATCAAAAACAACGCCCGCATCCGCTATCTGACCCTCTCCGAGGTGGTCGATATCCAGGGTGCCGAAGGCAATTACACCGTGCGCATCCGGAAAAATCCGCGCTACGTCACCGAAGCCTGCACCGGCTGCGGCGACTGCTCGGCGGTCTGCACCGCCGAGGTGCCGGACCCGTACAACTTCGGCATGCGTCAGGTCAAGGCGATCCGCAACAACCACGCCATGGCTTTCCCGAGCTGGTACTACATGGATCCCGAATACGCCAAGACCGACGAGGCCCAAAAGGTCGCCAAGGTCTGTCCGGCGGGAGCGATCAAGCCCGACATGCAGACCGAAACCGTCGAGGAGAAGGTGGCGGCCATCGTCTGGGCCACCGGCTGGAAACCCTACGACGCGGAAAAAATCCTCCCCTACGGCTTTGGTCAGTACGCCAACGTCACCACCAACATGCGCTTCGAGCGTCTGGCCAACGTCTACGGTCCCACCGGCGGAAAAATCGTCCGCGCCGACGGCCAGGAGGCCAAGAACGTCGCCTTCATCCAGTGCGCCGGCTCCCGCGATCACAACTACCTGCCCTTCTGCTCGCGCATCTGCTGTCTGGCCTCGATGAAACAAGCCGCCTACGTCCGCGATCAATATCCGGACTCCAAGGTGACGATCTTCTACATCGATCTGCGCGCCATGGACCGCTACGAGAGCTTTCTGCAAAAAACCCGTGACGATCAGGGCATCAGCTGGATCAAATCCAAGCCGGCCCGCATCGAAGAGGATGGCCACGGCAATCCGGTGGTGGTGGGCGAAAACACCCTCACCGGCGAACGCTATGCCATGCCCTTCGACCTGGTGGTGCTGGCCACCGGCATGGAGCCCAACTCCGCCGTCGATGCCAAGGTTCCCTATTCCGAGGTTCGCCAGGACGAGTACGGCTTCGTCACCGGTGGCGTGCTGTCCGCCGGTTGCGCGGCCATGCCCACCGACGTGGCCAGTTCCGTGCAGTCGGCCACGGCCATGGCCATGAAGGCGATCCACGCCGCGGTTAAGAGAGGATAAGAACATGGAACAACAAAAGAAAATCGGTTGTTACATCTGCACCGGCTGCGGCATCGGCGACGCGCTGGACCTCAAGGCCCTCAAGGCGATCGCCACCAAGGAGCAGAAAATCCCGGTGGTCAAGGATCACGCCCTGCTGTGCGGAGCCGAGGGCGTGGCGATGATCCAGCAGGATCTCGCCGAGGGGACGGTCAATGCCGTGATCGTCGCCGCCTGCTCGCATCGCGAGAAGGCCGCCGAATTCCGCTTCGACATCGACCTGATGGACCGGGTGGATCTGCGCGACAAGTGCTTGTGGATGCTCGATGTGAAGGAGGGTGACGAGACCGCCGAGGAGGATCGGCAGATGATGGCCGAGGATTACCTCCGTCTCGGTTGCGTCAAGATCAAGAAAATGAACATCCCGGATCCGTTCCTGCACTCGGAAGGCTCCAAGGATGTGCTGGTGGTCGGTGGGGGCCTGGCCGGTCTGACCGCGGCCCGCGACATCGCCCGCGCCGGCTACAACGCCGTGATCATCGAAAAAAGCGATGTTCTGGGCGGCAAGATGAACGCCATGCACAAGGTCACCCCGGACAATCAGCCCCCGTATCGGGAGATGGGCGAGAACTTCATCGGCGCCCTGATCTCGGAGGTCGAAAACGACAACCGGATCAAGATCTTCAAGAACGCCACGGTCACCAAGACCTCCGGCCAGCCGGGCCAGTTCGATCTGATCATCAACAACGCCTCCTCCACCAAGGAGATCCGCGTCGGCTCGATCGTGGTCGCCACCGGCTTCGATCTGTATGACCCCGCCAAACTCCCGGCCAACCTCGGCCATGGCACCTCGCCGGACGTGATCACCAGCGCCGACTTCGAAAAGATGGCCAAGGAGGGCAAAATCCTCCGCAAGTCCGACGGCCAGCCGGCCAAGCGGGTCGCCTTCGCCCTGTGCGCCGGTCAGCGCGACAAGGAGCATCTCGATTATTGCTCCGGCGCCTGCTGCATCTACTCGATGAAACAGGCGATGTACGTGATCGATCAATACGGCGAGGACGCCTCGACCTATCTGCTCTATCAGGAGATCCGCACCCCTGGTCAGATGGAGGATTTCTACCGCTCGGCCCAGGACAAGGGCGCGGTCTTCATCAAGGGGGATGTGGCCGGTGTCGCCGACAACGCCAAGGGCGGGGTTTCGGTGAAGGTCCACGACCACCTGATCCGCAACAACGAAACCCTGGATGTGGATCTTCTTGTGCTGGCCACCGGCATGGTCAGCACGGTCGACACCCTGGATCCCAACGCCCCCTCGCCGGTCGGCACCGGTCGCGACGAACTGCCCGGTTCGATCCTGAACCTCCAGTATCGCCAGGGACCGAGCCTGCCGCGCCTGGGCGCCGCCGGCTTCCCGGACTCCCACTTCATCTGCTTCCCCTACGAAACCCGGCGCACCGGCATCTACGTCGCCGGTCCGGCCCGTCGTCCCATGGGCATCGCCGCCACGATGACCGATGCCTCGGGTGCCGCTCTCAAGGCCATCCAGGCGGTCGAGGCGGTGGCCCACGGCGTGGCGGTCCACCCCCGTTCGGGTGATCTCTCCTATCCGTCGTACCGCCCGGAAGGGTGTACCCAGTGCAAACGCTGCACGGAAGAGTGCCCGTTCGGCGCCATCAACGAAGACGACAAGGGCAACCCGCTCTTCAACCCGGCCCGCTGCCGCCGGTGCAGCACCTGCATGGGCGCCTGCCCGCAGAAAATCATCTCCTTCGCCAACTACTCGGTGGACATGATCAGCTCCATGATCAAGGAGATCGAGATCCCGGAGGAGGACGAGGAGAAGCCGCGCATCCTGATCTTCGCCTGCACCAACGACGCAGTTCCGGCCCTCGACATGGTGGGACGCAACCGTTCACCGGTCAGCCCCTATGTGCGCATCATCCCGCTGCGCTGCATGGGCTCGCTCTCCCTGGTGTGGATCGCCGACGCCATGTCCAAGGGGTTCGACGGCGTGATGCTGATGGGCTGCAAGCATGGCGACGATTACCAGTGCCACAACGTGCGCGGTTCCGCCCTGGCCGAAATCCGCCTGAGCAAGGTCTCCGAGACCCTGCAACGGTTGAAGCTGGAATCGAACCGCGTGAAGATGGTCGAGGTGAACATCATGGATGCCGATACCCTGCCCAACGCGATCAGCGATTTCGTCGAGCAGATCAGCAACCTGAACCCCAACCCCTACAAGGGTTTCTAACCGGCCTTCAACGAAAACCGGTCGAGCGCTCCGCCCCCTGGCATCCAGGGGCGGGGTCCACCGGATGGGAGATCATGGAAAAATGGCTTACGATCTGACATTCGCCAAGGACGTTTACAAGAAGTCCGAAATGGGCCACTGGATCAAGATGTGCATGCAGTGCGGCGTCTGCGCGGGCTCCTGTCCGCTGCGCGCCCATTGGCAGCACTCGCCCCGGCAACTGTTCCAGATGGTGCGCGCCGGCAAGCGCGACGAGGTGCTCAAAAGCTCCGACATGTGGATGTGCACCTCCTGCTACAACTGCATCGTGCGTTGCCCGCGCGAACTGCCCATCACCCACATCATCCACGGTCTGGCCCGCTACGCCGAAACCGAAAAGATGACCGATCCTCTGCAACCCACCCGTCGTTTCGCGGTGGAGGTGTTCTGGAAAAACATCACCGCCACCGGTCGCGTCGGCGAGGCGATGCTCACCATGCGCCTCTACTTCCTGGATGGTCTGGGCGCCGGCATCCAGCGCGGGCTGGAAATGAAGGACTCCGCGATCGGCATGCTCAAGACCCGTCGCTTGAATCCCATTCCGTTCCGCGGCAAGATCAAGGGATTCGACGGCATGACGAAAATGTTGGCGAAAGCGGCTGAACTCGAGGCGAAACTGGAGAACCACGCATGAAGGAGTACACTTTTTTCCCGGGTTGCAGTTCCGAACACAACGCCTCGGCAGCCAACATGGAGAACTCGGTGCAATCCATGTGTCAGATGCTGGGGATCAAGCTCAACGAAATCGATGACTGGAACTGCTGTAGCGCCTCCATCGGCTATGCCGGTGGCGGGCAGTTGCCGCGCATGGCCCTCTCGGCGCGCAACTTCGCCCTGGCGCAAAAGCAGCGCGGCAACACCGATCTGGTGGCCACCTGCGCCGCCTGCTGGCTCGCCATGCGCGAGACCAACGAGCGCATCGAGGAGGAGTCCCACATCAAGCAGAACCTCAACACCGCCCTGGCCGAGGCCGGGCTCTCCTACGACGGCCACATCAAGACCCGTCACATGGTCGAGGTGCTGATCGAGGATGTGGGTTGGGAGACCCTGAAGTCCAAGGTGACCAAACCGTTGAAGGGGCTCAAGGTGGCCGGTTATGTCGGCTGTCAGACCAACCGTCCCTTTGGGGTGTGCGGGGACAGCTTCGAGAATCCCCAGTATCTGGACCGGATGATCGAGGCCACCGGCGCCACGGCGGTCCCCTTCCCGATGAAGGTGGCCTGTTGTGGTGGTGCGTTGATGTTCTCCGAACCGGAGAAGTCCTGCGTGCTGACCAAGCAGATCCTGCAATCCGCGGTGGACAACGGCGCCGAGGTGATCGTCACCCCCTGCCCGGTCTGCCAGTTGAACCTGGAGGTCTACCAGGGGTTGATCAACAAGACCCTGGGCACCAACTTCAACATCCCGGTGGTCTACTACTCCCAACTGTTCGTCCTGGCCTGGGGCGGCAAGTGGGAGGACGCGGCGTTGCATCAGCAAGTGATCCCGGCGGAGCCGTTGCGCCGTTTCGCCTGATTTCTCGCCATCCTGGCATCAAGCCCCGAGTGGTTTCGCCACTCGGGGCTTTTTTTGGACCCCATGGGATCCGGTCGCTTTCAGGATATCCCTCACGCCGACCATGCAGCCTGTCCCGCCAAATATAAATTCCTTCTTGCCTGACATGGATTCCATGATAATATCCCGCATGGCGTGACCAGATCGGGCACAGAATTCCCCGAATCCACGCCGACACCCGCGCCACGGCCAGGATTCCAGAAGATCTTTTCATGACCCCCGACATGCCCTCCGACATCGCGACCTTTCTCGCCACGGCACCCATCGCCCCGCGAACACGACGTCTGCTGACCACCGACCCGTCAGGGAATCCTGCGCCCGAGCCGCATCCGGATGGTGGCATGGCCCGATTCCGCAAGGCGATTCGCGCCCTTCCCGACCCGGATGACGGGCAACAACCCGACTCTTCCTGGCAGGAACTCCATCACAGCTATGTCGAACAGCTCCGTCAGCCGCTCTTTCCGGTCCACCAGAGCCCCCGAAACCAGGAGCCGACCCTGACCCCACCAAGCCTCGTCACGGCTTTTCTCCCGCCCGCCTATCGGGCGGTGATGCATACCCACGATCAACGCCATTACGACGATCCGACCTTCTGGGATTCGATCGAACTCCGGCAGGATCTCGGTCACCTTCTTCTGGCCTGGCTGCTCTCCAACCAGTCGGCCCTGACTCCCCTGGTGATCATCGGCCCGACCGGCTCGGGCAAGACCAACCTGACCCGCATCCTGGCCGGCCATCTGAGTGCATCCCTGTTTCATCCGGTGCGGCTGGTGCTGGGGAGCGTCGATGCGCGGGCCACGATCCAGGGACAGATCGAGGAGCAACTGCGTCAGGATCTGGGACGCAAGATCGAATGGGGGCCCTTGAGCCGTTCGGCCCGCACGCGGCATCCCGTGATGCTGCTGGACGGAATGAACGAACTGCTCGGCGCCGACGAGCGGGTGTTTCGCGACTATCCGGAAAAGGCGCGCCGTTTTCAGGAGCTGGAGTCCTCCCTGGGGCGTCCGGTGCGTCTGATCCTCACCAGTCGCACCGAGGTGATCGATCGGGCCGACCTGCCGGATGGAGCGATGGTGCTGCGTCTGGAGCCCTTCGACGCCATGCGCCGCGACCGCTGGATCCGGCTGTGGAATCGGGCCAATCGGGACTATTTCCGCGCCAGCGGCGTGGAGCCGTTGCGTCCGCCGGACAATCCCGCCCTGCGACAACTGGCCGAGATCCCCTTTCATCTCGCACTGATGGCGGTGCTGGACGCGGATGGCAACCCGTTGCACACGTCCGGCGTCCTGACCAGCTTCGAGCTGCATCAACGCATCGTGCAACGGTTCGTGGCCCGCACCCTGCCTTTCGGCTGTCCCGACGAACGGCTCCATCAGGAACAGAAGCGGCTCGGGGCCGTGGCCGTGGGGATGTTTCACCGTCGGGCTTTGTCGATCCGCGCCGACGAAATCGCAGCGGACGCGCCGTTCTTTCCCCAGGATGCCGACACCGGGAGTTCACCATCGGAGATCTCCCCGCTCCCGAAACTGCTGGAGCAGCTCTTTTTCGTGCATGTGGAGCGGCGTGACAAACGGTCGCGTCCCGGAGCGCCGGGACGGGGAAAGGAGCCGCCGAATCACGGCTACGCCTTCTGGCACGCCACATTCGGGGAGTTTCTGACCGCGGATTGCCTGTTGCGCCTGACCCGCGACGAAGCGCAACGGATCTGCCGGGAGCGACGCGGACGCAACCGGGCCACCCGCAAGCTCGCCGAGGAGCGATTCCGCGACCCCATGACCACGCCGGAGGCATGGATGGTCCCCTTGATCCACACCCCGCTCATCGATCGGCCCGGCATTCTGGCCATGTTGCGGGAACGGGCCAAGGGGTGCTGGCTGATGGACAAGGGGGAGCGCGGCGCGAGCCTGGATCGGGAGAACTTTCTCGTCGTCGTGGACGAAATGATCCAGGGACAGTTGCACTGGATCCTGCATGGCCACACCCTACCCCCGTTGATGACCGACGGACGGCTCCCCTGGTCGCCACGACCGCCGCTGTTGGGTTATCTGGCCATCTACGCCCTCAATCTGATCATCCTGCGCTCGCTGCTCGATCCGGAGGGGTGGAGCTTCGACGAGGGGATGCATGGCATCGAAGGGGGCGTTCCGGCCTGGGAGCGTCTGAACCATGTGTGGCGCGCCTGGTTCACGGACGAGCATCTGGATCATCTGCACGATTTTCTCGAGATCCGCCGTCATGAGGGACGGGTGCGCATCCAGGCCCATCCCCGTTTCAGCCGTGCGCGTCGCGTCGTCTGTTCGGGGATTCAGTCGGATTCCAAGTCTGGCGGAACGTAACGTTCAAAGCCCCCACCGTCGCGGAGGACCGGGGGCCGAAGATCCCCCCGCGAACATGGCCAAACTTGCAAAACACCACCAATCTTGAAACACGTCCCGCTTCTCGGGAACCATTTCACACCATTTTTGTCTGAATAGGCAACCGTGTGAAAAATGAGAGGCGCGACGCGCCATATGCCACGCCTCCTCTCCGTCAAATCACACGCCCGACCACCCAGTACCTTGATGGAACACACCCCAACCACACGGCACGAACGTTGCTCGCAGGTTGATGCATCATGTTGTCAAGCCTTCGATTCACAGGAGCCGCGGTACCATGCTCGCACCGAACACCCTTGCCGTCCCCCTTCAGGATGTCTCCTCCTGGTTCCGCTACCAGGGTCCGCCCGGCGCCCACCTGCCCAGCGGGGAGGCCAACGACGCATCCCACCTCGAACAGCCCCGCGAGATCGAGGTCCATCGATTCCAGACCGGCGAGATCCTGTTCCAGGGCGGGGATGAGACCGGTCCGGTACTGCTGCTGATGCGCGGTCGGGTGCAGCTGTTCGCCGAGGAGGGCTCCCTGCCCACGCCGCTCTCCGCGCCACGCGACATCGTGGAGTCGGGAAACTATCTGAACATCGCGGCCCACTTCCTCACCCCCTCCCGCTATTTCATGACCGCGCGGGCCCTGGAACCGGGTCAGGTGATGCTGATGGACAAGGCCCTTTTCGAGCGGGTCTTGCGCGACTCCCCGGAAACGCAACGCGACCTGATGACCCAAATGGCCCATGAGCTTCGGGAACGCACGGTCCGGTTGCAACAGGAGCCGTGGTGCGCGTCGTGTCGGGTGATCCACTATTTTCTGGAACGGGTGCCGGGTGATCGTCGCGATGCACCGTTCACGGTCCATCTGGAGACCAAACGGCGCGAAATCGCGGTGCGGCTGGACATTCGCGAGGAAACCCTGTCGCGCATCCTGACCCAACTGGAAAAGGATGGGCTGCTGTTCTCCCTGGAGCGCAGCGCGATTTCGGTGCCCAAGGCCGAACAGCTTCACGCCCGCCTGCTCGCCTGTCCGCGCTGCCGCAACAAGCGGGCGTGATGCTCTCCGCTCCCGAGAGAAAGCAACGATTCAGGATCCCCATGATTGCAGGAGCCCGGGGACCTTACGGTCCCCGGCGGGGGTTCGGAGGCGACGCTTCGTGCGGTTTTGGCAAAACGGGTCACCTGCGCCTTAGCCTTGCAACAGGCCGCTCCAAATGCAGGGTGACCTGACGGGTTCCCTTAAAAAAAACCGCGCTCACGCCACGGACTTGAGCGGCAACACCACCTCGACGCAAAACCCGCCCAACGCCTCGGAGCGTCCCAACGCGATCCGTCCGCCGTAATCCAACACGATCTCCTGGACCACGGACAACCCGATCCCCTGCCCGGCGACCCCTTCGGCATCCTCCGCGCGCCCCCCGCGCCGCAAGATCCGCTCGAACTGCTCCGGCGCGCACCCCGGACCATCGTCTTCCACGCGCAACGTCCATCCATCCGCATCCGTCACGCTCAACCGCACCCGTCCGACCGCCCACTTGCAGGCGTTGTCCAACAGATTGCCGACCAGCTCCAACAGATCCTCGCGGTCGATGATCGCCGACAGGGAATCAGGCATGCGGGTCTCGATGCGCAGATTCCGCCCGCCATGGGCGCGACGCATCACATCCACCAACACCCGCAACTCCCCGATCATCTCCAACCGTCCGACCGGACTCCGCACCCCGGAAAGACGCACCTTCTTCAACTCGCGGGAGGTCAAAGCGCGAATCAGCTCGATCTGACGCATGATCCTGGCGCGCAACTCCACATGATCCCGCAACTCCTCCCCTTCGATCAGGCGCATCAGCACCGTCAAGGGGGTCTTGATGGCATGGGCCATGTTGCCCGCCGCCTGACGCGAACGTTCCAGGCGCGCATGCAGCAGCGCCAACAGCCGATTGATCGCGGTGACGAAGGGCAGAATCTCGACGAACAGTCCCTGGACGGGCAGTGACGGGGTGGCCCCCTGTTCGACCTCCCGCAAGGCGACGCCGACCTGATTCAAAGGTGCCACGGCGCGCCGCAACGCACGCCGCTGCAACATCAGCAGCACGGCGATGGCCAGCAGCGAAATGGCCCCATGTCCCAATTGCAGCACCCACACCCCGCGTTCCACGTGGCTCATCTCTTCGGCCACGACCACCAGCACCGCATGGCCCTGTTTGTGATAGGCGCGGGTGATGCTCCACAGGGAGCGGGCCCAAGGTCGCGATTCGGTCATGAGCGCCTTGTCCTGGCCGGGCATGACCACGGTCAACTCCGCGTCCCACAGGGAACGGGAACGCAAGGTCTCCTCGCGCACCTGAATCTGATAGTAATGTCCGGACCACGGCTGGGTATAGATGGGATCGATCCGCTCCGGATTGAGCGCCAACTCCGGCATGAGGGTCAGATCCAGATTGGCGAGGAGATTTTCCGCGTCGTGCTCCAGACGCGACACCACATAATCGCGCACCACCTGGCGCATGACCAGTGTGACCAGCAGCCATTGGCAGGCCATGACCACCACCAGTGCCACGGCCAGCCCGATCGACAGATCACGCTGCAGGGAGGTACCGGACCCCGCGGCGTCAGAGCACTCCCCGTCCGCCATCGACATGCAGCACCTCGCCCGTCACGTAATCCGCCGTCACCAGATAGCGCACCGCCTTGACCACCGCCTCCGGACCGGCCATGCCGGCCAGGGGGGTGCGCGCCAACAGACGCCGATACCCCTCATCCGCTCCGGTTTCGGGCGGCAGCAGCGCGCCGGGGGCGATGGCGTTCACCCGCACCTCGGGGGCCAGATCCCGCGCCAGAACCCGTGTCGCCATCAACAATCCGGCCTTGGATGCCCCATAGAGGGCATGTCCGGCCAGAGGTCGTTCGCCCCACAGGTCGGCGATCTGCACGATCGAACCGCCTCCATTCCCCCGCATGCGTCGTGCCGCGCCCAGCGCCAACCAGAGCGGTCCCTGGAGATTGACCTGGAGCAACGCGGTCATCGCCTCCCAACCGGCGCCATCCAACGGGGTGGGTTCGAAGCGGGCGGCGCCATTGACCAGCAACGCCAATCGCCCTTCCAACCCGGTTTCGACCCTCTCCAGAACGGCATCGAGGGTGGCCGGATCGGTCAATTCCAAAGAAAACGCCCGCGCCACGCCGCCCTCGGCCACGATCCCGGCCACCACGCCCTCGGCGGACTCCCGATCCCGTTGATATCCCACCGCCACGGCGTATCCCATCCGTCCCAGATCCCGGCAGATCGCCGCGCCCACGCGCCGCCCACCACCGGTCACCAGCGCCACGCCGCGCCATCCGACCCGACGATCCCGGGGGTTGGCATCGGGCGACGGACCCACATCGCGCGTCACCTCCCATTCCGCATCCCGGTCCAATCCGGTCAGATCGTCGGCAAGCAACGCCTCCAACTCCCCCCTGGTGGTGACCGGCCCGCGTCCACGCCACGCCGCCCACGGCCAGGGCGGAACCGCGCGTCCGGCGCGCCGTTCGTGAACGCGGTAAAGCCACCACATCGGCACGAGGGGCACCAGAAACGGCAGACCCGCCACCAGCCCCACCGCCCCCCTGAATCCGCGCCACACGGAACGCATCACCCGGTCACTCCTCCTGCGGTGCGATCAGGAGATATCCCTGTCCGCGCCGTGTCTGGATGCGCTCGCGCCCCACGATATCCCGCAACCGCTTGATGTACACCTCCATCACGTTGCTGTCCTTGTCTCCGTCGTATTCGTAGACATGTTCGGTCAGCCGGCTCTTGGAGAGCACCTGATCCGGATGGAGCATGAAATAGCGCAACAGTCGGAATTCGGTTCCGGTCAGGCCACGCCGCTCACCGGTGGGCAGGATCACCTCCTGTCGCGCCTCGTCCAGGCGCATGCCACCCACCATCAGGTCACCCGGAGCCCGCCCCGAACCACGTCGGGTCAGGGCATTCAGGCGGGCGATCAACTCCTGGACATGGAACGGCTTGCCCAGATAGTCGTCCGCGCCGGCCTTGAAGCCATCCACCCGCTCGTGCCAGGCGTCCCAGGCGGTGAGGATCAACACCGGCACCGTGATGCCGCGGCCACGCCAACCGCGCAACACCTCCAGACCATGGCGTCCCGGCAACCCCAGATCGAGCACCACCGCGTCATAAGGCTCCACGTCGCCCAGGTATTCGGCCTCGACCCCATCCCCGGCCTGATCGACCGCGAATCCCGCCCGCCCCAGATCGCGTTTCAACGCGGCGGCAAGCTCCGCATCATCTTCCACCACCAGCAGTCGCACGTTTCGGCTTCTCCTCGTGTTCTCTCAACAATTGACCGGTACGGGCATCGAATTCCAGTTCCATCACCCGTCCCCCCTCGTCCTTGACCTCGATCTCATAGATCCATCGCCCGTGCTTGTTCTCAAGATCCACTTCGAGAATCCGCCGGCCTCGCGCCCTGGGATCGTGCTCCAGGATGCGCTCCAGGGGCAGGATCTCCCCGGCGCGCACCAACTCCCTGGCACGATCATGATCCCGATGGTGATCCTCGTGATCACGGGAATGGGAGATCCCCACCCCTGGCCAAAGCCCTATCAGAGTCCCGACGATGAATCGTGCCTTACAAGAACGCTTCATGTGGATCAATCCTTCCAAACACCCAGGCCAGGTACGCGAATCTCCCCCTCTTCAAAGGAGCCCTGCTCGGCACGGGGATGACAGCTCTCGCAGCGACTGAACGAGCCGACCTCCGGGCTTTTGACGATTTTCTCGGGAATCTTCCGATGCTCCTTCAAAAAATACCCGACACGGCTGATACGCGCCGGAACATCCCCCGCCGCGAACGAGGTCGAAAACTTGCGTGCGAGCTTGTCATCGGTCCGGTCCGCGGCATTGGCGATCAGAAAGCCCTGGAGACTCTCGACCGTCACACCATCCAGTTCGGCGTTGTCGCCGAAATGGCGCTCCAGCCCACCCATCACCTGTTCCCATGCCCGCGCGGGCAGCAAACCCGGCGGATAGGCCATGTGACACGATCCGCACTCGCTCTTGTAAAGCTTGGTCTGTTCCGGCGTGGCGCGCGTGGGCACGGATCGATACTCGGAGCGATCCGATCCCGATGCCTCCGTCAACACACCGATGCACCCGGTCAAAAGCAACGCCACCATCCAGCCCTTGTGCAGGTTGTTCATGGTCGGCCTCCCTTACCGGACGGAGAGCAGCCAGGTGATGAAATCCCCCTTTTCCTGGACCGAGCAGGGCCGTCCCAGGGTCTCCTTGCAGTTCCGTCCGAACCACTTTTCCACCTTGGCCGGATCGCTCAAACGCTCCCGATTCGCCGCCGGAGCCAGGGGTTCGATGGCCTTGCCGGTTTTCAGGTGTTTTCCCGCCTGCCGGGGGTCTTCCGTGTGACAAGAGATGCAGCGGGCAACCCGACCATCTTCACCGGACACCCCCTGTTTCGCAAACAATGTCCGTCCCCGTTCCGCCTCGAACGGCTGGGCACCCTCGGCGCGATACCCGGCCAGGATCTCCTCCGGCGTACCCGCCCATGCCGTGCCGCTCATCAGGAGTCCGGCCACCAGCAGCGCCACGGTAACCGTGCCCGTTTGTTTGGGCGCCTTCTCCCAAAACCGGAACATCGCCACCAGACTCCCATGCCCGACCCATTGATGGACGATCCCCATGCCGACATGCAGACCCAGATAGGCCCACATGACCACCCCCAATCCTTCATGCACCTCCTTGATGTCATGCAGCCAACCGACGGGACGCACGTTCGGCTCCACGTAGAGCATGAAAATCGTCCCGGTCACCCCCAACGCGGTGGCCGCCAGCAGACCCAATCCCTGCACGGCGCAGGCCAGCGCACCGGGCGTGGTTTCGTCCGGCAACCGCCCTTGCCGGGCATGAACCAGATGGTTCTTCCCATCCGCCCACAGCTCACCCAGACGCGTGGGAGAAAACCAGGGAAAAAACCGCGCCAACGGCGCCGGTTCAGAACAAACCAGGCGCCACATCCAATGGCTGACCAAAAGAACCAGCAACACCACGCCCCAGGTCTCGTGAAACGCATAGAACGAATCCCCATCCCGTCCGGGTTTGGGGTGGACCATGACCAGGGATACCAGCATCTGTCCCGCGATCCCCAGCGCGATCAACAGATGCAACAAACGGGTGATACGATCATAATACATGACTCTCTCCTTGGTGAAGATGAAAGCGTGTCCATCCGAACCATTCGGACGGTTCTGGGGAGAGAAGCATAGGGATGTCAGGTGAATTGATCCTGAATGATCATTCAGGGATGCATTTTTTTACCGAGGAACGCCCGTCAAGGCGCTCCTCGGTCGGGGGGTGAGGGGGCTCTCCCCGGCACGCGGCGTCAGCCTCCCTGCCGACGCCGGAACGCCTTTCGCATGCCCGGTCAGACGCTTTCGAGCGCCTCGATCCGCACGGTCAGGGCGTTCAACTCCGTCGCCAACTCCACCACCCGCGTCTGGGACTCCTGCAACGCCTTGATCAGGATCGGCACGAAGACCGAATATTTGACCGATTTG
>NZ_JBZVFG010000002.1:100782-193535 GCF_058402785.1 Candidatus Magnetaquiglobus sp. | reverse complement strand
ATTATTATCTGATCAATATCAATGAAGTACATCAAAGACAAGAAGAAAGTCCGGGTTGATACCCCTGAAAGAGGTCGAGACGATGACCGGGTTCAAGAAATCCTTCATCTATGACCGGATGGCCAAGGGGCGCTTTCCAAAGCAGCACGGGGATTTCGGAACACGGGCGGCGCGCTGGTTGTATAGCCAAATTGTGGCGTGGATCAACGGCACATGGGTTCCGCCCCAGATGGTGTGAGATGTTAAACCTCGATGAAAGCGTCGTGCTCGGCCTGTATGTGGACGAGCTTTGTTCGCTTCGACAGATCGCCAACCGGTTTGGATGCCATCGAGATTCGATACGTAGGATCCTGCGAAAACACCGGATCCCCATCCGGGGGTCCAAGGTCGCATTCAAACCGGATCATACCGTTGCGGCGTTGGATGAACAAGAGGTCGTGCGGCGGTATGTCGTGGAGGTTCAATCCGTTGAGAGTCTGTCCGAGGCGTTTGGATGTCCCATCTGTCGGATTCAACGGATCTTGCATGATAATCAGGTAATCATGCGCAAGAAGGCGGATTATGCCAGACATATCTGGAGAAAGAATCGCGCGCGGTCCCCAACTGCCGCCGCTCCTTCGGCAGTTCCAGCAGGATGGGTGAGTCAGTACGGCAACTGACTCACCCAGGCAACAGAGGCTTTCCCTGGACTCGGACGGCGCGATCGTCTGGCCCACGTCACGGGCCTTGTTTACTGCCCATTCACTCCAACACGGAGCGCAGTCCATGAAAAACAAATCGGGTACCACCCAGACCCAACGTCCCATGACGACCCAAAAGCCCGCGACCGGCACGAAGCCGAAGAAAGGGTGTTGAGGAACGAACTTTCCGGATGAGGCCCTCCGGGTTCGGAGAGCCTACAGACATGTCATGTTTAAGTTTTTGTCAGTATCATAACTTTTATTGTTGAAAGGAGCCGCAGAATGGAGGACGAACAAGAAAAATTCATCGATTTCATGCGGGAGTTGCGGCGCGGGAAGACGTTGCCCGAGCTGGACGCCTGTCTGCGTGAGCTGGTCGCGGCGGTTCAGGAGACCGGCAAGCCTGGGCAACTGTCCCTGGTGATCAAGATCGCCCCGGCCAAGGGGAATGAAGGGGTGCTGAATGTCACGGACACCGTGACGACCAAGATTCCCGAGGCCGACCGTGGTGTCAGCATGTTCTTCGCCACGCCGGAGAACACCCTGGTCCGCAACCAGCCTCGTCAACGCGACATGAAGGATCTTCTCGACCTGCCGGATTCCGATGTCGTCCCTCTCAAACGCAACACTGGAACCAAATAAGGAGCCCGCATGAACATCACCAAACCAGCCCCCGAAGCCGATGGGCAAGATCGGCATAACCTCGTCGAAAGCACTGCCGCGCTTGCCGCGGCGGCCATGACCGTCCAGCACGTCAATGACGTGCCGGTGGTGGTGGTCCCCGATGGGTTTCGTGTGGATAGTCTGGAGGGTCTGCTTGACCGCCCCAAGCGGACCGAGGCCATGGTGCATCTTCTGACCCTGGATGCGTTCATCGAATACTTCAACAAGCACTCTCTCCCGAACAGCGCGATCTTCGCCACGAACCATAAGCATGAAATGAAGTTGACGGCGATCCTTGATTTCCATGCGCGCGGCGAGCCGGCCTGGAGTAAGCATCATGCGCTCTTCGAGTTCCCCGACTCCAAGGAGCTTCAGGCGTGGGGCGGAAAGAATGAGAAGCGGATGAGCCAGGAGGAGTTCGCCATCTTCCTGGAGGACAACCTCATCGATATCGTCTCCCCGGACGGGGCCACCATGCTGGAGGTGGCCACCACCCTGCAGGTCAAGAAAGGGGTGGAGTTTCACTCTTCCACCCGGATTTCGGATGGGCAGGTACAACTCTCCTATCAGGAGACGCTGACTGGCTCCACCCGCAAGGGGACGGTTGAGATCCCGGAGCGGTTCACCATCCAAATCCCGTTGTTTCAAGGTGGGGAGATCTACCCATTGGAAGCCCGGCTTCGCTATCGGCTGGAAAATGGAAAGGTTTCCTTCTGGTTCAGCCTGCTTCGTCATCACAAAGTGATCGATGCGGCGTTCGAAGCGATGGTCCAGAAGGTCGAGGTCGCCACCAATACCAAGATCATGATGGGCATTGCGCCTCCGGTCTGGGCGTAGGCATGACCCCATCCCCGCCCGGAGTGGATCCGGGTGGAGATTCGCACAGAGCAGACCAGGAGGGCACGACATGAGCAGCACCCATCAACCGGTTGACCTCAAGGCAGTGGTGGAGCCACCCCCAACGAGAGAGGATCTCCCCGGCATCCTGGGGGAGATTGCCGATCATGTTGGTTTGGATACGGCGCGCATCATCCTGAAAGAGCATGGGGGAACGCGGTTTTTCGTGCCGCGCAAGATGCGCGTGCTGCACAAACTGGCCAACCTGCTGGGCTTCGAGCAGGCGAGCAGGTTGGCGAAGGAGTTCGGTGGGGAGACTCTGACCATCCCGCGCGGGGCGGCAATAATACGCAAGCGACGCAACGCGGAGATCATTCGCCGGTATGATGCGGGCGAGAGTGTGCGTGATCTGGCGCGGGCGAAAGAACTCTCGGAGCGGCAGATCTACGAAATCTTGGGGAGAACCGGATGAACGCTGGAGACGAAGCATGGTGGCAGCCGAATCGTTTCGGCTGCTATCACGAGGTCATCGGAACCCAGGATGTAACCGGAGTGACCTTTTTCGCCTGTCATGGCGCGTCATGCCCGTATTTCAATCCAGATCAAGCATGCGTGCATGCCCAGCTCATGACCACGGAGACGGGTGAACCCTGGTGGCGGCAGGATAGGTTCGACTGCTGCAACCCGGATTTCGGTGGCCCGCCACCCACGGGGTTCGTCGGTCCCTGCATGGGGGAAGACTGTTGGCTGTTCAACGAATCGGTGGTCTGTCCGCATGCCACCCTGGCCGAGGAGATTTAATGCGATGGATGATGCGAATGAGATGCCGTGGAAGATCGTCTCCTTGCTGGGGGGATTGTACGCCGGCTTGATGCTGTTCAAGTGGTATCGCACAAGGTCTCTCCGACGGGTGCGGAGAGTGAGACCTTGCAGCGTTTCACCCCCTGACCAGGGCATAAAATTCCATCCGGATCAGGATGGAACATACCTTTTCAACAACCAATCGAGGAATGAATCAGCATGATGGATCAAAAGATCAGTCTTTATGCGATCAATCCGGCGGCGCTGGCGCCGATTCTGGGATCGATCGAGGCGCATGCCAAGTTGACGCTCCATGGTGTCGAAACGCTGAGGGAGTTGGCCGAAAATCTGGCCGGTGGCCCCGTCACCGATCAGGGGCCGACCGGGGCGAGCGGTCCACGCTGTGACACGGGTGGGAAGCCGGTGTCCTCGGCGGCTGGCCGGGTCGGACGGATGGAGCCGATCGGACCGACGGAGGGTTGCTGCTCGTCGGGAGAGAAGACGGAATCGACGGCGAGCGCCCAGCAACCCTTCATTCGCGTGGAGTCGGACAAGACCAGCGGTTCGGAGCGCAAGAACAAGGATGAGGCCCCTTGTCCGGGAATCCGTGCGTTCGTCATGCCTCTGGGCGGTCTCACGATTCGGGAAGAGGGCGAGGAGAGCATGGAGTTGCTCATCGATCCGAGATTCATCGAGGATCTGGTGGCCATGTTCATGCCGAAGCGCTGATCCGTGACGCGAAACCACCCCAATCGGGGTGGTCGTCGGGGCGTGGCGGCCCTGGCCTGACGAGCAGCCAGATACAAGAAAAGAAGGAGAGAGCCCATGTTTGTCGCCCACTTCCAGACCGACAATCCGGAGGAGTTTGGACGGTTCCTTCGGGGGTTGCTCGGATTCCAAAATGGGACGCCGGATGCGGCCCAACCGAATGGGATCGAGATGCGGACACCCCTGATGCAACTGCCTCCTCCGGAGGTGGGTTCCATCGATGGGGAGCGCTTCAAAAATGTGGTGGATACCCCGGAGTGCGACGCAGAGGGGATTCCCTGGGACGCACGCATTCATTCCTGCGGCAAGACCATGATCAAGGGACGGTGGCGTCTGAAACGCGGAGTGTCCGAAGAGATGGCCACCACTGTCATCGCGGAGCTGCGTGCCCAACGCGGCGAGAAGGTGGTGGACGGGAAGCTGGTGTATGTCCATGCCATGAACAGTGCGAACCATGTGCCCGGCGCGGAGGGGCAACCCCCGCCGCCAACCCAATTGGATCGTGATCCGGAAGGTTGAGGGAGATAACACACCATGCACGCGACCAGTCAGGAAGCTTATGCGCGGGATGTCGATCGATTTGTGAAGTGGGGCGGGACCATTCCATGCCACCCGTGGGCGCTCGCGGACTATCTGCTTGCCCACGCAGCCACCCATAAATGGGCCACGCTCAAACGGTGGCTGGTCTCTCTCGGCAAGGCGCACGCGACCTTTGTGGGGGGAAACCCCATCCAAAGCACGGCGGTTCAATCCGCGCTCCGGACCATCAAGGCCACACATGGAACCGATTCACGGGAAGTGGCGCGGTTGACCAGCACCCATGTTGATTCGATCTGTCGCACCATCGACGAGGTCAGGAAAGATCGTCTCCTGCTCGAACCATCCTACAACACCGATGATCGCGCGGCGGGATGGCGGCTCCAGGATCGGCGCAACATGGCGTTGATCCAGGTGGGATTCTCCGGAGGTATGGGACGAACGGAATTGGTGGCGTTGTCCTTCGAAGATATTGGATGGAAGAACACGGGCATGGTGTTGCGGTTGAAATGCACCGGGCGCGTCGTCACGATCCTGCATTCCATTCTTTCCTACCAGTGCCCGTGCTGTGCCCTCAAAGCGTGGCTGGATGACTCCGGGATCGAGATCGGACCGGTATTCCAGAGGGTGACGAGACACAACAAACTGGCTGGGCCATTAACAGGGCACGGGGTCTCCCTGGTAATCAAGGATCTGGTCAAGATGATCGGCTTGGATCCGGCCCTTTACAGTGGGTCAAGTCTGCGCGGCCCGGAACAACGATGTCAGACATGATTTCAATGCTCCCGTCGCCCAATGGATAGGGTATGGGCCTTCTATGCCCACAAGTGGGGGTTCGAATCCCTCCGGGAGTGCCAGATAGGCGCGTCTGTGAAATGGGCCAGGGATGGCCGTGATTTTGGTAGCTGATAATGCCTGGAGGCGCACACGCGCGTATTTCTGGGATCCAAGCCCAGGACGGACCACGCCGTCACGTGGTGCGAAAGCCGTACAGACCAGGCTTGACCGGCGGGGAGAGTAGCCGCCTTACGGGGTGTGGCGCAGTCAGGTAGCGCATCGGCTTTGGGTGCCGAGTGCCAGAGGTTCGAATCCTCTCATCCCGACCATCCACAATCACAAACCAAGACAGAGAGGATCCATGGGCAAAGACGATAATTCCCAAGCGCCGGGCAACGATGGTTTGTGGCCGCCCCGTAAACGTGATGGTGATGGCAATTTCCCGGAGTGGCATTGTGCGCAGGATGGGGAGGACAGCCCTCCGGAGAGTCGATGCTTCTGGGATTGTCCGGATTTCGATCCGATTGTGAAATGCGAATGGGCCGAGCACGACGGCGGAGATTTTGTGGATTCCGCTTGTGCGGAGGCCCTGGAGAATCCCGAGAACCACGGCGATCCGGAAGATGATTCCGGTGCCTGATGAATCCCAGTGTGATCTGGTAAGCACGCCACGCTACGGGAAAATCCGTGGACGTGATGAGGAGAAACCGCGATGAATCCCCATCGCCCTGGTGTAGGGTCCGCATGATGGCCGGATAGCCATCTCACCACCCTTTGGGAGAGAGCGATCTCGATGGACAACGAATTCCTGTAGTGAGGCATCCCATTCCGCATCCGGATTCTGGACGATCTTGTGATCTGGCTGAATCCGGATGCCATTCTTTTTGAGCGCATGGAAACAATCGGACGCTATTTCGATTGATCATGATATTTATTATATTTAACCTGTTAGAGGCGAGGGTGAGTGACCATGAATGAGATGATCCCGAAGGCAATTTCCCGGAGTGGCATTGTGCGCAGGATGGGGAGGACAGCCCTCCGGAGAGTCGATGCTTCTGGGATTGTCCGGATTTCGATCCGATTGTGAAATGCGAATGGGCCGAGCACGACGGCGGAGATTTTGTGGATTCCGCTTGTGCGGAGGCCCTGGAGAATCCCGAGAACCACGGCGATCCGGAAGATGATTCCGGTGCCTGATGAATCCCAGTGTGATCTGGTAAGCACGCCACGCTACGGGAAAATCCGTGGACGTGATGAGGAGAAACCGCGATGAATCCCCATCGCCCTGGTGTAGGGTCCGCATGATGGCCGGATAGCCATCTCACCACCCTTTGGGAGAGAGCGATCTCGATGGACAACGAATTCCTGTAGTGAGGCATCCCATTCCGCATCCGGATTCTGGACGATCTTGTGATCTGGCTGAATCCGGATGCCATTCTTTTTGAGCGCATGGAAACAATCGGACGCTATTTCGATTGATCATGATATTTATTATATTTAACCTGTTAGAGGCGAGGGTGAGTGACCATGAATGAGATGATCCCGAAGGGTGCCTGGCGGTGGGGTGGCAACCCGAGAACCGACATCTACCTGGCCACCGAGCACGGGGGGCGCTTGCTGGTGATGGATTTTGTGCGGATGGGTTTGGATAGTGCCCAGCCAAGATTCATGGGGTGCTCCGCCTCGGAGCTGTGTCGGTTCCAGGTGGGAAGTCCGACGGTTCGGGGCATGATCCAAGCCAGACAGGACCCAAGCGTCTATCGGTATGACATCGCCTCGATTGACCACCCGGTGGCGAGGCTGATCGAGCGGAGCGGGCAGTTGCTCGATTGCCTCACGCGGCTCATCGACAACGATGGGGGTGAAGGGAGTCCATATAACGCGATGCGGTACAGCGCAGCGCGGGATGAGGCGAGGCGGCTCATGAGGGAGATCGAGGGGTGAATCAGCGTACCCTTCTGAAACTGTAACGATCCTTGATCCGCTCGGCCAGAAAATGGCCCTTGGACGGCGCGTTCAGGAGTTGGTGAAAGAGAGCCTCTGGAACCCGTGAGTATTGATAAACGTTCCCGTTCTGGAATTCGACTTCCAGAACGCCGTTGAGAGGTTCGTGTCCAATGGAGCGGATGTTCGATGATTGGACTTGAATGCGGTTCATATACCCTATATCAACCATTTAGGAGTTACCGGTGAAGCCATCGACATCCATTCCACCCCAAGTTCGGTTGTTGCTCATCAGCGCCTTGGAAAAGGCCCATCATGAATTATGCACGTTACACGGCCTCACGGTATGTGACCATGCCGCACCTGCCGCAACGTGGGTGATCGATCATTCGACCCTGATTGGTGAGTTGGCTACAGTCTTGGATCATCTTAACTCACTCTTTGGTGAGATTCCAGGGATAAGCCAACAACCGTGATTGCTGCGTTGAAAGCCTACTACAACGAGAACGACCCGAAAAAAGCCGCGTGGTTGAGGGAGTTGATCCGGCGCGGCTTGATTGCGCCTGGAGAAATCGATGAGCGAGACATCCGAGACGTGCGACCATCCGACTTGGACGGATACGACCAGCACCATTTCTTCACCGGCATCGGCGGGTGGCCCCTCGCCCTGCAACTCGCTGGGTGGCCGGATGATCGACCAGCGTGGACCGGATCCTGTCCATGCCAACCTTTCAGCCAGGCAGGCAAAAGATGCGGGTTTGCTGACGAGCGGCACCTTTGGCCGGCATGGCAATGGCTCATCGAGCAATGTCTACCAAGAACCGTCCTTGGAGAGCAGGTTGCCCGTGGCGGGAACGCTTGGATGGACCTTGTATGCGATGACCTGGAAGGAATGGGTTACACCATCCGGGCGGCGGTTCTCCCGGCTTGCAGCGTCGGCGCGCCACACATCAGAGAACGGTTATTCTGGATGGGTGTCTCCGACAGCACGAGATGGCTCTCGGGGAGGACTTCCTCCAAGGCCGCACGACACGGGGGTGCCATTGAGCCAACAAGCGGCGATGACATCGGGATGGGCAACTGTGAGCGCCAGGGATTGGAGATCGGACAGAAGCCGGAAGACAAACCGGGAGATGTACGGGACAAAAGGCGCTCCTTTAGCCCGCCAGGCTCTTGGGATCAATACCGATGGATTGGATGTGATGACGGTAAGGAGAAGCCTGTTGAACCCGGAACACTGCCGTTGGCTGATGGGGTACCCGCCCGAGTGGTGCGAATCGGCGGTTACGGCGATGCAATCTTGCCCCAGGCCGCGGCGGAATTCGTCCGGTCGGTAATGGAAGCCTTGACTTGAATCACCCGGGAGGCCAGCACGGACATGGCCGAAAGACAGTGCCGAACCAGATACGAATTCTACAAAACGTTCAAGTGCTGGCCGTGGGATTTCCCATCCTGGGTGCCGCACAAGGGGCGCGCCAAACTGCGCCCGGAGTACATGTTCGGCAATGACGGCCCGTTCCACCACTACTGCCCGGAGTGCGGGCGGTGGGGGTCGCACGGGATCGGATGGACGCGCAAGGGAAGTCTCGGGGTGTGGTATTGCCCTGAGCATATCCCCCGTCAGCAGCCGTAGCCAAGAAAGGAGCCTTGATGGGGATCTATTTGACCAGTGAGGAGGTGGACGCGATTTTCGATTGCAGCGAGAAGCGTCTGAAAAACCGCGACCGGGCGGCCTATCTCTACCTGCGCGAGCGCATGGACTCCACCACCTTGCGGACCGTCATCGGCTGGAAAGGGATTTCGGTGGCGATTGAGGAGATGCCGGTGCAGGGATCCACCGAGAAGCCTTTTCGGGCCACGCGCGAGTCCATTCGGTGGATATTGCGGAGGCTTGAAGAAAAAAATCTTATAAAACAAGAGACTAATGAAAAATTAGCGGAATCGGTTTTCTCCTTTCCGCTCCATGACAGGACAGGTGCGCCCGAAAAAAGAGGAACCATTGAGGAACCATGGAAGAGGAACCAGGGGAGCAGCCACGAATTTAGCAATCCATTCATCCTGTTAACCAATCCAGAATACCATGAGGGCAACCACCCGAAAAACGGGAAGAGGAACCACTATCCTATTCTTCCTAAGATAAGGATAGAAGAAAAACCTTCTCTCCCTACCCTCTCTTCCTTTCCCGAAGATTCCACCCCATGCGAGCAAGCCGACGTGCCGGGTGGTGCGACCCCCACCAGAGAATCAAAGATCCAGACAGGCAAAGCCCGTCCCACCTACCCCGAGGCTTTTCTGCAAGCTGTGGCCGCCTATCCGGCCAGGCACACCAGCATCGACAAGGCGGCGGCGTTCAAGGCCTGGAATGCGCGGATCAAGGAGGGGGCCACGCACGAGGAGATCCTGGCCGGTATCGGACGCTACAAGCGGTTCGTGAGCGCAGAGGGGAACCTGGGGACGAAGTTTGTCAAAATGATGGCCACGTTTCTCGGCCCAGCCGATCCGCCTTTTTTCACCCTGCCGTGGACGATCAGTGGGCAGGCGGGCATCGCGCGCGGCACGGATGGTGGGTATGACCAGGTAGATTACCAGGACGGGGCGACCGATCTGGAGGTGGTCGAGGCGTGGATGGATGTGGAGGGCGTATCATGAGCGAGGCGATCACCAAGGAATGGGCATTTCATTGCGAGGAACATGGCCCGTGGATGGGGATGCGCATTCCCAATCCGTACAAGCCCGGTGGACATCTCCCCGTGACCTGCCCGAAATGCCTGGAAATCGATGAGCGAATCCGCGCCGAGGAGGAGAGGCAGGCGCGCGGCAGGGAGCACCAAGCCTGGTTTGAAAGACAGATTGGCAAAGCTGGGATCGAGCGGCGGTTCCGGGGGAAGAGTCTGGATACCTACCTGGCCGAAACCAACGGGCAAAAGCATGCCCTGAAAGTGGCCGGGATGTATCTGGCGTCGCTTGATCAGCGTATCGCCAGTGGGGATTGTCTGGTGTTGTGCGGTGGGCCAGGGACCGGAAAATCACATCTGGTCGCCGGGATCATCTCCGGGGCGATCCAAGCAGGTAGGACGGCGGTCTAGCTGACGGTCTACGACCTGATCCTGATGGCCCGCTCCACGTATGGGCGGGGAGAGCATACGCTCAAGGAGCTGCTCGACCCCCTGAAAGAGGTGGATCTGCTGGCCCTTGACGAGGTGGGAGCAAAGGTTGGGAGTGAGGATACCCTGCTGCTCGCCACCCTCATCGATGGACGCTATTTGCGCCAGATTCCCACCATCGTCGCGTCCAATCTCTCCCCGAAAGCCTTGGAGGACTATCTCGGCGAGAGACTCTATGACCGGCTTTTGGATGGCAAGGGAGCGGTGGTGCCATTCGACTGGCCCAGCCATCGCCGGCGCCGGCAAGTGGTCACTCCAGCGCGGGATGAGGTGTGAGATGGGGGACACGCGAGGCGAAAATTCTGCCGGGCTGCGCGTCCTGGCGGCCAGGCTGGGGAATATAGCGATCGAGCTGCGGGAAGTTGACGCTGAGATGGTCGCGAGCGGGTATTCCTGCGCCAGTGATTCGTTGCAATATGCGGCTGATGTGGCGCGATCTTGGGCAGAGGGGATAGAGGCGGAAGCCAATCACCGGTACCTCGCATGAGCATGTCCAGGGCATGCACCCCGCCCACCTCCCAGACTCCGGAGTGGACAGCGGAGCGGGTCGCGGAGCGTCTGGAACAGGCCGCCGAGGTGGAACGTCGGCGGCCCGCCGTGCTGGTGCGGCCAGACGGCATGCGCTCCTCTTGGCCCACGCGCGGGATGCGGCATGGTCAGGACTATCTGGATTTGAGACCGGATTTGCCCACCGCGCAAGAGATCACTCTGGCCGAGGAGGCCATGGGGTGGCTGACCTGGATCAAATCGCCTGAGGTGCGACGCATGCTGTGGAGCCGGGCGTGTGGTCAATCCACCCGGGCGATGATGCGCCAGTACCGGCGCGACGTCAAAATCATCGAGCGGATGTGCCGCGATGGCCTGGAGCGGATCGCCACCAGACTGACGGACAGAGGGGCATAATGGGACGCCTGCTGACCGTCGATGAGGCCGCCGCGCTGCTGCGTATCCGCCCACGCACCCTGGACAACTGGCGCGGGCGTGGATTCGGACCGAAATACGTGCCTGTGGGCGGACAGATCCGCTATGACGAAGACGATATCACGAAATGGATTGCGCAGCGCAAGGTGGATCCGACGGACCGAGACAAGGGGCGCAAGCGCGTATCCCGTACCTCCAGGAAGGGGATCAATGTGCAGGATACCCTGACCCTGCCCAAGGTGATACGGCAGGGGCGGGGGAATTCCGGGAAGGCGGATCCGGAGTGACCCCTGGATCCTCTTATTGTCATGACCGCGAAGGACGCGAATGTGCGCCATCCTGCTTGCCTGCACCGATCCCTTCCGCCAATAAGGCGGTCACTAACGCATTAAGACTGACCCCTTCACGCCGCGCCCTGGAGACGAGTCTGGCATGCAGGGTCTTGGGCACCCTGGCCACGAATTTCCCGGAATAGCCGCCTGACATCGGGGCGGGAACCGGAAAGCCGGTATCCTCCAGGGCAAAAATGGCCGTTCTCAAGGCGTCCATGCCGTTTGCGATGGCCTCCTCTACAGTCTCGCCATCGGAGAAGCACTCATTGAAATCCGTGAACGTGATCAGATACCCAGTGCCTTCATCAGGCGTCATCGGTCTGATTTCGAATGGGTAATCCTCAAGTTTGAACATGATTCAACCCCCGATTACAAATTTGACGAATTTCTTGATATAAACCGGTTGGATGGGCTTGTGTGCCGGAACAACGAGAATCTGTCCGTCGCTGCGCACAAAAGCGTGATGGCTCCCGCCGTTGTGCCGCCAGACAATGCCATACTGCTGAGCCACCGTTTGCAGTTGGTCAATACGCCAGTCCAGAGGGTTGTGGCTCATCGCCTCAAGAAGTTTGGTCGATGTGTTCATGCCTCAATAGTACCGAATGCAGTATTGACAAACAAGTGCAAAAAAGCGACTTAAGCGTGTCAAGCATGCCCATTCCCAAACATGAGATCTGCCCCCTTGCGCATCGAGTCGCGCACCGGGTTGTCATCAAGCCGGGCGTAGATCGCGGTGGTGCGCGATGAAAGATGGCCGAGGGATCTGCCGATGATCGGCAGCGATGCGCCGGTCATGGCCTGATACGACCCACAGGTGCGGCGCAGGTCGTGGATGCGCACCCCCACGATCTTGGCGCGGGCGCGGATGCGGCGCCATGCGCTCTCCAGATCCGTCCAGTGCCCGGATGTTGACCGGGACGAAGAAAATACCCATTCCCCACGGGCGGTATCGTGCAAATCACGCAGCATTTGCACCGCTTGCGGGACCAGAGGCACGGAAAGTGGCAGGCCATTTTTTGTCAACTCGATGCGCCACACCTCGCGCGCGAAGTCAATATCTCCCCAGCGCATGGACAGGAGATTGGCCTTGCGCGCCCCGGTGAGCAGGGCCAAAAGGAAAAAAGCCCGCACGCTCGGCGACTCGAAATCCAGCGCGGCCACCAGTCTCTGGATCTCGTCGTGTGACAAAAAGCGATCCCGACTCGTCTCTCGGTAGCGGCGGATGCCGCGCGCGGGATTTCCCGTCTCGATCCAGCCCTTTTCCAGCGCGAAGCTGAAGACCTTGGAGAGAAGCGACAACACCCGGTTGGCCGCCGTGGTGCGGCCACGGTCGCCGAGGTCGGCGTGGAGTGCCGCAACCTCACGGCGTGTGATGGCCGACACACGCAGCTTATCCAGCGGCCCCAGGTGCAAGCGATGGAGACTCTCATCCCCGCGCCAGGATTTTTTGCGCCTTTGTGCCCACTGCTCCAGATAGCGGGCGAAGAGGGCGGAAAAGCGTATCTCGCCTTTGATCTCCGCAATCATCGCACCCGGATCATCCCCACCGGCCACCATGCTGTTTTGGTGCGCCGCGTGTCGGCGGGCCTCATCGACCGACATGGCCGGCCAGCGACCTAGAGTGATGCGTCGCGGTCCCGCGCCGGGCGCACGACGATACCAAGACCAGGATTTGGTCCCGTTTGGCGAAACCCGCAGTTGCAGCCCTGGCGCGCGGGTGTCGTGCCATGTGTCGCGCTGGCCTTGTGCTGGAAGCGGCAGAGTGGCGATCTGGGCGTCGGTGAGGGGGGATTTTTTGGGCATCGGTTCGCCTCGCGGGGTTACGATTGGGTTACGGATTTGGGTGTGCTGGCGTGCATTGGCGTGAAGATCCGTGCGGATGCGTGAGCGACCAGAAAAACATCGCGTTGAAATGGTTGAATTGTCGAAAAGAACCCCACATGATGGGTAATCTTTACGGTATACGATCAATACAAAATGCACGGATGATGAATGATTGCAGTAAGTCGCCAGTAAGAAGATTTTGCACTCGCACTTTTGGCCGAAAATTGACAAAATTTTCCTATGCTGTGGAGAGGTGCGGGGGAAAAGCTCATTCGATAAATCGGGTGGGCTTTTTTTGTGACCAGAAAAAGTGACAAAAAAATGACGAATACAAACGGATGGAAATGGCCGCACTTCTCGAAAAAGGAGCTGCAATGCCAGTGCGGGTGCGGCCAGGCGCTGATGGATCCGGGCTTCATGGATCGCCTGGAGCGGCTGCGAGTGGCTTTCGGCAAGCCGATGCGTGTCACCTCCGGCTATCGCTGTCCGAGTCACAACAATGCTGTATCTCATACTGGCGACGGCGGACAGCATACCATGGGTTATGCAGTCGATATCCAGATCAGTGGACCAGAGGCGGTTGATCTGCTGCGACTGGCGCTCGGCATGGGCTTTACGGGGTTCGGTGTGAGCCAGCAGGGGCCCATGAATAGCCGCTTCTTACACCTGGATGACCTGCCTGGACCGAAGTGGCCGCGTCCCGGCATCTGGTCCTATTGAGGGGGGGGCCGCATGAATCCATTTTACAAGGCTTTGTCTGAAGTGGCGCCAGCCCTGGCCGGGATGCTGGGCGGGCAGATGGGAGAGGTGGGTGCCAAACTGGCCTTGCAAGCCGCAGGAAAAGTTTTTGGATTGGAGGATGAAGCGGAGGTCATGGTGGCGCTGGATAGTGCCGCGCAATCCGGCACCCCCGAAGATCGGACCAGGCTCGTGGAGATCGACCGGCAAGCGCAAGCGGATCTGATGCGCCATGCCGAGCAGATGCGCGCGCTTGATATCGACGAGTATCGGGTGCAGACCGAAGACCGGAACAGCGCGCGGCATATGATGATCGTGACGCATGATCGAACGCCTGAGCGTTTGGCCTATCTCTCATTTGCCGGGTTCCTGGTGGTCAGCGCGATCGTTTTGTGGAGGGGGATCCCGTCCGACCAAAACGCAGCATTTCTCGTCGGCACCCTGCTCACATCGCTATTCACCCTGGCCAAAGATTGCTTCGCATTTTTCACCGGGGCCAGTCCTAGCCGACAGGAACCAACTCAACAGCCTATCATGGGGGGGGGCATCAAAATGACCCACAATTGCCCCACGGAAGATCCTCCGTCGAGTTGCCCGTTTATCGCTGAGATCACCAGAGTCGGCGAGCAGATGAAGCGGGTCAATGAGCGCCTCGATGAAGGAAGCGAAAATTTCGAGGAGATCAAGCAGAGTCTGGAGGGTCTGAAAAGCGCCAGATTACGGACTCAAGGATTTCTTGATGGGGTGAAATGGATCGTCGGGGGGGTGGTGACCTTTTTCGGGATTCTCCCGCCGCTCACGGACTGGCTGAAGAAGTTTGGACATTGATTATTCAGGTGTAAAACATGTCGCAAAATGACAAACAAAAGTTGACGAAGCGTCAAGCCCTCTTCGTCGAGGCGTACCTTACAGACTTTAATGCGGCGCAAGCGGCTGTTCGCGCTGGATATTCCAAGGTCAATGCGGCACGGATCGGATACGAGAACTTACAAAAAGTCCATATCCAGTCCGCAATTGGTAATCGGCAGAAAGAACTTTTGGTTTCGAGTTCCGTGAAGCCGGAACAGATCGTCAGGGAATTGACGAAACTGGCGTTCGCCGATGTGAGCAGACTGTTCGGGAAGGATTGGAGTATCCGGAGTCTGGATGAGGTGCCGGAGGAGGTGCGGGCGGCCATCGTGTCGGTTTCCAAGACTGTCACGCCGCATGGAATCACCACGGTCAAAGTGACGCTGGTCAACAAACTCGCGGCCCTGGACACTTTGGCCAGGGCACTGGGGATGTACACCCAAAACAAGGAGCAGCAAGAGGATCTCACGCGGGATCGGGAGCTGGTCGAAATCATTAAGCTGGCGAGAAAAAGGTATGACTGCACCCACGCCGACGCATGAGCTTGCCAGGATGGTCGGTGAGTATTGTGACGACCCGCTTGGCTTCGTGCGCGTGTTTTTCCCGTGGGGAGAGGGGCAACTGGCAGGTAAAACCGGGCCACGCGCGTGGCAGGAGAGATTCCTGGCTGACCTGGGCGCGATGGTACGGGAGCGCGGCTTCGACGGCCATCACCCGGTGGCGCCGATTCTGATGTCGGTGGCGAGCGGACACGGGGTGGGCAAAAGCGCACTGGTCGGTTGGATCTGCATCTGGATCATGGCCACCAGGCCACACTGCAAGGGGGTGGTGACGGCCAACACCGGCGTGCAGCTCCAGTCCAAGACCTGGGCGGAACTCGGCAAGTGGCATCGGCTGTGCCGGGTCGGGCACTGGTTTAGCTACTCGTGCGGCGACCGGTCGATGGTGCTCAAGTCGGGGATCGATCCAGAGTCCTGGAGGGTCGAGGCCCTGACTTGGCGCATCGAGCAGTCCGAGGCCTTCGCGGGCCTGCACTGTGTGGATTCGACGCCTTTTTACATCTTCGACGAGGCCTCGGCGATTCCTGACAAGATTTTCGAGGTGGCGGACGGCGGCTTGACCGACGGCGAGCCGATGATGCTGCTTTTTGGGAACGGAACGCGCAACACCGGTCGCTTCCGTGAGACTTTCGGCGCTTTGCGGCATCGCTGGAATACCCGGCAGATCGACTCGCGCACCGTCGAGGGGACCAACAAGGAGCTTTTCGCGCAGTGGGCGGCGGATCACGGGGAGGAGTCCGACTTCTTCAAGGTCCGGGTCCGAGGCATGTTCCCGTCGTCGGCCACCACGCAGTTCATCGGGCTGGATGAGGTCAATCGCTGCGTCGCGCTGGTGGTCGAGGATGAGCACGTCCAGCACATGCCGCTCATCTTTGGCTTGGACGTGGCCCGCTTCGGGGATGATGACTCCTGCCTGGTGGCACGGCGGGGGCGCAAGGTCGAGTCGATCTTGACATGGAGCGGCAAGGACACGATGCAGATCGCCGCGCTTGTCGCCCGCGAGATCGAGCAGCGCAGCCCGGACGCGGTGTTTGTGGATGGGACGGGGATCGGTGCCGGGGTGGTGGATCGGCTGCGGAGTCTCGGGCACCAGGTGATCGACGTACAGTCCGCGGCCAAGCCGACGGACGCAAACCTGAAATGTGCCAACCTGCGCGCGGAGATGTGGACCAGGATGCGCGATGCGCTCAGGGCTGGACTGGATATCCCCGACGACTTGCGCTTGCGGGACGATCTGATCGGACCGGATTATCTTTTCGACGCTCAGGACCGACTGCTGATCGAGGCCAAGAAGAGCCTGAAATCACGAGGTCTGGCCTCGCCGGATCGAGCCGATGCCCTGGCCTTGACCTACGCCTATCCGGTCGCGACGCGGGATACGTCGGAGCAATGGAGCGGTCACAGGCTCAATGCGCCGGTCAACTGGAGGGCGGTCTGACATGGGATCTGCCGAGCATATGATGATGGATAGACATGCGCTCGAGAGGTTCCTGTCCGACATCCGCGAGGAGCCGGATTGGCGCACCGAGGCGGACATGTACGCAGCCTACTACGACGGCAACCAGATCGACTCCGAAACGCTGGAGGCCTACAACCGCAAGGGGATCCCGCCCCTGGTTCGCAACCTGATCGGACCCACGGTGGATCTGATCCTGGGTATGGAGGCCCGCGCGCGGCGCGACTGGAAGGTGGAGGCGCAAAACGAAGACGCAAGAGATCTCGCGCTCTATCTCACCAAGCAGTTGCGGGACGCGGAGCGCATGTCCGGGGCGGATCGTGCCTGCTCGGATGCCTACGCCTCGCAGATCAAGGCCGGGGTGGGATGGACCGAGGTGGCGCGTGAGAGCGACCCATTCAAGCCGCCTTTCAGGGTACGGGCGATCCCGCGCCACGAGATTTGGTGGGACTGGCGCGCCACGGAGCCGGATCTATCCGACGCGCGGTATCTGGTACGCAAAAAGTTCTACGACGCGGATCAGTTGGAGCGGAAATTCCCCAAGCATGCGGAGTTGATTCGCACCGCGTCCCTGGGATGGGCGTCGTGGGATGATACCCAGGAGGGGGAGAGTGCGGCACGTCTGACAGACGGACGCGACCTTGAGACGCGCACCACCATCCAGGATTCAGAGTGGCGCGATACGGATCGCAAGAGGCTGTGCCTGTACGAGGTGTGGTACCGGGTCTGGTACGAGGGCATCGTCATCACGATGCCGGGCGGACGGGTGGTGGAACTCGATCTGGATGACCCGGAGCATGTCAGCCTGGTGTTTCTCGGGAAAGCGGTCCCAAAGCGGGCCTCTTTTCCTCGTGTCCGGCTCGCGTGGTGGCTTGGGCCGCATCAGCTTGACGACATCCCCTCGCCGTACAAGCACGGCGCTTTTCCGTATGTACCCTGGTGGGGATATCGGGAGGATAAGACATCCATCCCATACGGTCCAATCCGCCGGGTGATCTCCCCGCAAGATGAACTCAACGTGAGGGCGGCCAAGAACCTCTTCAACTTGTCTGCCAAGCGGCTCCAGATGGATGCCGATGCCCTGGCTCCAAGGTACGATCAGTCGCCTGAGTCGGTGCGGGAACAGGTGTCACGAGCCAACGGCGTGGTGGTCCTGAACCCGAACCGGCTGAACAAGAACCCGGACGCTTTCAGCGTGGTGTCGGACCAGAACCAGGCCGGAGCGCTGCACATGCAGGCGGTCCAGGAGGTCGCCAAGACCATCCAGGACTGCTTTGGCGTCTACCAGGCGATGCTCGGGCAGCAGTCATCCGCCGAATCCGGGGTGGCCATCAACTCGTTGGTCGAGCAGGGATCCACCACCCTGGCAGAGATCAACGACAACTACCGCTACGCCCGAAAGCGTACCGGAGAGTTGCTCCTGGCCCTGGTCACGGAGGAGATCGGCAACCGGGAAGTGCGCACCACCATCAAGCGGGATGGACGGATGGTGGAGGTCGTCATCAATGCCCGCGACGTGGACGAGCAGGGCGGCGAGCGGATCAGCAACAGCTTGACCCAAACCCAGTTCAAGGTGGATCTGGAAGACATCCCGGCCTCGGCCAGCGTGCGTCAGGCGCAATTGGCTGATCTGATGAATCTGGTCAAGTCCCTGCCGCTGCAACTGCTCCCGCCCCAGCACATGCTTTCGATCATGGCGCTGATCGTCGGAGCCACGGATCTGGAAGAACGCGATGAGCTGGTATCCATCCTCAAGGGGGCCATCGCATCCGGTCAGGGGCAAGACATTCATGGATCGGGTGACATGGATCCAGCTCAGGCACGGATGATGGAGCAGCAGGCCCGGATGGCAAAAACGGAGCGGATCGCCCGGGAAGAGGAGATCCGACAGGCCGAGGAAGCTCACCAGGCGCGCATGGCAACCCATGAGGCTGGGATCCGCAAGAGCGATGCGCAAGCGGATGCCATCCGGATCAATACCGCTGTTAACGCCATGAAAGCCATCGAACAAACACCGGAGGAGACGACGTATGGAATTGCGCAGCCCGGATGACATCCTCCGCAATCCCCTGGATGTCGTGAGTCTGTTCGACGAGCAGTTGATTTCCAACACGGAAATATCAACCGACGGACTCACGATTTATCGAGGGATTGCCAAGCCTGGGTCGCTGAATAGCGATCCCACCTGGTTTATCCAGAGGACCACCATCACCTCTTCGGGAGGCAGACAGATGGTCGAAACACGTTTCGCGCATGGAAAAAAGGGCTTCGATGCAGCGTGGGATGACAGGGAAAGTCTCCCCTATTCGTAGGTTGAGTAGTTCATGGTGACCGGCCAAGGCCGGTTTTGATCCCACCGGCGCAAGCCGGTTTTTTTATGCCCCAGGAGTCCCCGATGTCCGACGACCAATCCGAACAACCGCAAGATCCCATGACCATCCACGACGTGGATGCCCTCGCCGCCCTCGCCGATGATGCCGTGCTCCCCGATGATGCCACGAGCGAGCAGACCCCCGACAAGCCCCAGGTGACCTCTACCCGTGACGCGACGACGCCCAAGGAGGATGCCAAGCCCGAGGCCAATGACACGCCGAAGACGGAAGATCCCAAGGCGGCGGTCAGTCTTGCGGCGCAAATCGCGGAGCTGCATGCCAGGATGGAGCAGATGCACCATCTCATGCAACAGGGGGAGCGCAAGGATGATCCCCAGCAATCCGCCAATTCCGCGCCGCCCCATCCGCCTCCGGAGACGGATCAACCGTTCTCGATGACGGAGGAACAGAAGGCCGAACACCAGTTCCAGTTGGATGAGTATGGCGAGGGCGCGGCAAAGCAGTACGAGCGGTCCCTGCGCATGGAGCATGATCTGGGCCAGATGACCGAGAAACTCTCTCGGTACGAGCAGTTCATCAACGCCCAGATGCAGGGCCATCAACAACGCGAGGCCGAAGAGGCCCAGGCGGCCATCGAGGCCGATCCCACCCTGGCCGCCCTGCAGAAAGAGGGTGGTCACAGGTGGAATCTGGCCAACCAGCTCCATCTCTTCGCCATGCGGACCAATCCGGATTATGCCAACGCCAAGTGGACGGATCGGGCCGCGCGGTTGGCGATGATGCACACCGCCATGACCAGCAAGCCCGGCAATGCCAAACCGAGCAACATGGAGATGCGCACCGAGGTTGAGGCGAAGGTGACCCAACTCAAGAGTGCTCCTCCATCCACCCCGCTCTCCCACTCGGATATCCCGGCGGGGAGTCCCGCGTCGGGCGGTCCTGACATCACCAAGATGAGCGGTCCGGAACTCCCGCGCCATTTCGACAAGCTGGCGACGCGGAATCCAGGAGAGCTTGAGGCGATTCTCGGAAACATCCAATAACCTGCAAGACGCAAGGAGATTTCCCCAATGCAAACCAACGTACCCTTCAACTCCGACCTGGCCGCGCGGATCTTCGGGGCGGCGGTTTTCGCGGAGTCCACCCGCAAACCGACCATCACCAACAGACTCGTCGGACCGGCCCCGAAAATCGACGACGCCAACGCCAAACTGCGGAACCAGACCTCCCCGGACTACCCGATTGTCCGGGTGACGGATCTCGAAACGAACCAGGGTGATTCCATCACCGTGGACATGTTCAACATCTTGCAGGGAACGCCGGTCATGGGGGACAAGAAATTGGCCGGGCGGATGATGGGGTTGAAATCGTCCTCGCAGCAGATCCGCATCGACCAGATGCGTGGGGGTGTGGACACCGGCGGGCGCATGGCGCGCCAACGCACCGTGCATGACCTGCGCAGAATCGGCAAGACCAATTTGGCCGGCTGGTGGTCGCGCGGACTCAATCAAATGCGTCTGGTCCACTTGGCCGGAGGTCGAGGCAGCGTGAACACTCCGGATTGGGTGGTCCCTCTGGCGGATCATCCCGAGTTCGTGGAGATCATGGTCAACCCGGTGTTGGCTCCCACCCACAACCGCCATCTGTTCGCTGGGGATGCCACCGCGATTTCTGGCCTGGACAGCGCCGACGTCCTGACGCTGAACGACATCAACCGTCTGCGCACCATCCTGGAAGAGGCGGAAAATCCGCTGCAACCGGTCAAGCTCGCGGATGATCCGGCGGCGGAAGTCGAGAATCTGTACGTCATGCTGGTGACCCCCCGCCAGTGGGCTACGCTGTGGAAGAATTCCAGTGGCAACGACTGGCAGACCTTCCTCGCCAACGCCGGTGTGCGCGGTGAGAAGAATCCGCTCTTCGCCGGCGGCAATCGCGGTCTCTGGAACGGCATTCTGGTGCGCAAGATGGAGCAGCAGATCCGCTTCAATCCGAACGCCATCGTCAAGGTCGCCACCAACACCCCGGTGTTCACCGAGACCACGGATCAAGTGCCGAACTGGACCGATGGGGCCACCGTGGACCGGGCCATCATTCTCGGCGCTCAGGCCATGGCCGAGGCGTGGGGCAAAGAAAGCAGATCCGGTACCCACATGTCCTGGTATGAGGGGAAAGTGGATCACGACAACGCCCACGAAGCCTCGATCACCGCCATCGGCGGCATGGCCAAGTTGCGCTTCCGGGACTCCTCCGGTGCGGATGTGGACCACGGGGTCTATGTCATGGACTCCTTCGCTCCCAACCCCAAATGATCCAATGAGGTGACATCATGACCATACTGAACAAAAGCAGCGCTGATCGTCATGTGACCAGCAGCGGTGATTTCGGCACCCTGTCGGGCGAGGTTTTCGCCTACACCGCCGCCGGTGCCCAGGTCGGGGATGTGATCTGTCTGGGACGGATTCCCGCCGGCAGTACCGTCACCGAGGTCAAGGCCTTCAACGCCGCCATGGGGGCTGGGGTCACCCTGTCCGTGGGGTGTCTCCCGGAGGATCTGACCGGAGGGGATGCGGACTGCTTCCTGGCCGCCGCCGCCAGTTCGACCGCCGGCGTGCGCCGGTCCGATGCCAAGGCCATGGAGATCTCCACGGACTCCTACATCACCGTCACCGTGGGTGGTGCGGCGGCTACCGGAGCGATTGAGGTGCAGGTGCAATTCCGCTTCGAGGGGATCTGATCCATGGTGCGCATCCGCTACATCGGAAGCAAACCCTTTAAGCGGGACACGGTGACCGGATCCCGGATCGTCTGGCATGGTCATGGGGACGTGCGGACCGTGGATGACGACACCGCCGAGAAGCTCCTGGCCCATCCGGATGTCTGGGAACGGGTCCCCAATCCGGCATGGAGCAGGTGTCCGCCAACAAGGCTATCAAGGAGCATGCCGATCCGAGTCGTCCGCTATTACAAGGGGTTGGCGAGGCGATGGTCGGCGGCGGAATCGGCGGTCTTATCCTGGGGGGGTCATTCGGCGGATCGGCTCATCGCTCGCCTGGGCATCAGAGGGCGGAAGCGGTGCGGAGGATTGCCGAACTCCAGGATCAGCAGAGGCAATCGGACCCGACCAACGCGGCCCGATACGCCGAGGCAATCACCAGACTCGCCCAAAATCACGGAATCGACTTGCAGGCAGATGCGCCACCGGTCCAATCCCCGCCACCACCTCCTGACGGTCCAGGCCCGCAAGATCCTGGGGTGGGACTGCCCACATCTCCTGATGGCACCGGTCCGCAAGCGGGTGAGGAATCCCTGGCACCACTCACCCCGCCAGTCGCACCTCCCACGCAAAATCCTGGGCAACCGGTCGAGGGTACGCCGGAGCAGGAGACACAATCACCCACCCCCCAACCGTCGAACGAACAAAGCGCGCAACTTCCGGAAATCAACAGGACCGAGGCCGCATTTCGTCCTTTCGGGGTCTCTCGGGAGCGTTTGGAGCGGTTCATCGGCAAACCGTTGGACGAAATGACCACTGAGGACGGTCAGGCGTTGCGCGCGGCGTGGTCCGGTCTCAAGGATGGCACGGCCAGGGTGGATGTGCTGTTCCCGGATCCGAGGATTGCCACGGCCCTGGAAGAGCGCGGATATACCGATGGGGGGGTGCTGTTCCGGACCGACAAGAGCCCGTGGAAAACGCGCGGCAAGGCGCGTGAGGCCTCCGGGGAGAACTGGACCACGCCGTTGCGCGATGCGGGCTATGGATTCGAGCCGGTGGAGCTTGGAAGCGGCGGATGGGGGTTGCGGGTGCTCCCCCCCGCGCATGGCCCCGCCGCGCCGATGGTTCAGACGCCGACTCCTCCCGCCCCCACACCTCAAGCAACCCCGGATACCATGCCAGCGGTGGCGGATGCACGGACCGTGGCCCCATCGGGACAGGATCAGCCGGTCGCGCCCCCCATGGACACCCCCTTGGACGCCCCCGCCGTTTCACAATCGGACAACGGTCCGAAAGGGGTGAAATTCACCCGCGCGACCGCCACCCCATCATCTCCAGTCGTTGTGCCCAAGCCGGTCTCCTCCGAACCTCCCCTAGCCCAACAACCGCCACCGACCGGAGTGTCCACCCCACCACCACAACCCACGAGTCCCGTCTCATCGGCAACGCCCTCCCCCAAGGAGGGCGTTGCCGTTTCAGGGGAACGGAGTGGCTCCCAGGTTGCACAAGCTCGACCGCCGGCCACGACCCACACCGATCTCCCAGGGGATGGGGTGTCGGTGCACCCCAATGCCGGCTCCCATGTTTTCGAGCAGGATCCGGAGTGGCAGGCAGCCAAGACCCAGGGGGATGTGGAGGCCGCGCGCCGTTTCGCGGAGAAAAACTGGACCGACGCACAGACCAAGGCCCTCAAGGCGCGATTGGGCGATCCGGCCAACACGGTGTTCATTTCGCAGCCGAGTACCAGCGGTCAGAACGCCCTGCCGAGTGGCTTGGGTGAGAAACTGGCCACGGCCATGGGCGGCACGCATCTGGACGGCAACAAGATTTTTGAGGCACGACACCTGGAGGAGTCCAAGAAACTGCCGAAGGAACGGCGGGTGTTCCATCCACGGGATTATGAGGTGGTCAATCCTGCTGAGGTGCGATCCCTGACCCAGGGAAAGGAGGTGGTGATCGTGGACGATGTGTTCACCACCGGGGGATCCTCCGGGCAGTTGATCCGCACCCTGCAAGCCCAGGGAATCCTGGTCCGGGCGGCGGTGGGCTATGTCGGGGATCCAAGGCTGAAACCAGAACCCCAAATCGTTTCCGGGTTGCAAAAAGCCCTGCGGAATGCCAAAATCCCAATCAACGGAAGAAAACTCGCGGCCACCCTGACGCGGGCCGAGGTCCAGGAAATCACGAGGTTGATTCACGATGCGCGAACATCTGATTCCCGTCAGGCCATTGCCGGAGAGCTACAAAGGATACTCGCCGGAAGAGTTGATCCAGGTGCTGGAGATGGTCCGCTCCCCGGAAGGGGCGGTGGGCGTCCCGAGGGAGAAGATCGGGGCCATGCGGTCCATGTTGCGGGAGTACCGCATGCTCCCGATGTTCAAATACCCGCCAGGGGAGAGGGAGATCGAGCCGGCGGGATTCCGGGATCCTTAACCAGCGCTCCCGATACCCAACCCCAACACCTCCCATCCGCACCGACGACGCCCTCCTCCAAGGAGGGCGTTGCCGTTTCCGGGGGTGCCCAAGACGCTGCTCCCGGCCAGACCTCCATCCAGCCGGGTGACGTGGAAAAGGATCCGGTGACCGAAAAAGATTTCGCATCGTCAGATCAAGCAAATCTTTTTACGCGGATTGCCAAGGTTACCCATAAAGTGGTACAAGTGGGGCATGAAAAATGGGTGGCACGCCCCGTAGGGTCCACGGCATCAACTCAAGAGGAGTCCAGACATGAACATCGATCCGAACATGATCCTGCAACAATTCAAGATGCGGGATCCCCAGGGGTATCAACAGTTGAAGAAAGAGGGAGGGCTGAAGGCCCTGGACGAGTACGTGAACGAAAGGATTCGGGAGTACCAGGATACTCTGAACAGCATCATCCCCGTGAATCCGAACGCGACGGAACCCAATCCGGCGGACGCGGTGATCGCCCGCGAGTTGATGATGGGCTGAACCATCGGATTCAACCCAGATCCCTGGATGAGTCCCGACGCCCGTCGGTCAAGGCGCAAGATAATCTGGCCGCCATCCAGGTGGTCAAGCAGTTGGAGGCGGAAGGACGCAAGGCAACACTGGACGAACAGATCACCCTGGCCAAATATGTGGGATGGGGCGGATTGAGCGGAGTGTTTCCGAACACCAATGGGGAGATCCGTTCGGAATTCCGCTCGGTCGGCGAGACGTTGAAGCACCTTCTGACCAAAGAAGAATACGACACGGCCCGGAAATCGACCCAGTATGCCCACTACACCTCGGAGACCGTGGTGCGCGCCATGTGGAGGGCGGTGGAGCGGTTGGGGTTCAAGGGCGGCAAGGTGTTCGAGCCGGGCATGGGGATCGGGAACTTCGCCGGCATGATGCCGGACTCTCTGAATGCCAAATCCGATTACACCGGCGTGGAGATGGACCCCATCACCGCCCGCATCGCCCAGGCGCTCTACCCGAAGCACGACATCCGCGCGGCGGATTTCATGCGATATCCGGTTCCCAAGGGAGCGTTCGATCTGGTGATCGGCAACCCGCCCTTCGCCGACATCCCGGTCAAGTCGGATCCGGATTACGCCAAGCAGGGGTTCCTCCTGCACGACTACTTTTTCGCCAAATCCCTGGATGGCCTACGCCCTGACGGCATCCTGGCCTTCGTCTCCTCGGCGGGCACACTCAACAAGCTCGATGCCAAGGCGCGGAATCATCTGGCCGACAAGGCCGATTTCGTGGGCGCGATCCGTCTTCCCGGAGATGCCTTTGCCAAGAATGCCGGAACCCAGGTCACGACCGACATCATCTTTTTGCGCAAACGCCAGGATGGCGCGCCGGCGGGGGATCGCACCTGGACCGAGACCGTCCCTTTCACCGGACCGGACAAGGAGGGAAACCCGAAGACCGGACAACGGAACGCCTGGTTTGATGCCCATCCGGAGATGATCCTCGGGGAGGAGGGGTTCTTCGACCGCCTCTATCCGGGTCGCTACGCGGTACGCTCCCGACCCGGAAGCAATCTGACGAAGGCGTTGGATGCGGCCATCGAACATCTGCCGTCCGGTGAGGCTCCCGCCAAGTCGTCCATCCCGTCGCCAAGGAAAGTCGTGGCAGAGACGGCAGAGGTGGACACCCGGACGACCGAGACCAAGAACGGCACCTACTACCTGAAGGATGACATCCTGCACCAGTTCGTGGATGGCCGTGGCGTGCGCGTGTTGACGCGCATGCCGGGGGTGACCGGCGGCATGACGAAGCCGGAACAGGAGGCGATCAAGCGGTTGATCCCGATCCGGGATGCACTGCGGGAGACTTACGCGGCGGATGCCAGCAACGACACCAAACGGGCGGAAGCGGCCAGACGCGCCTTGAATGCGCGTTATGACGCCTTCGTGTCCGCCCACGGGCCGATCAACAAGACGCTGCTCATCACCAGCAAGCCGACTGCGCTCCAGCAGGAGCAGGCGCGCAACCTCGCCCGCGAGCAGGCCGACGGCAAGTTCGACGAGGGGTCGTTCGATCCCACCGAGATGCTTTTGGCCACCGTCCACAACCCAAACGGCAACTCCACGTCCTGCCGCGCATAGAGTCACTCAGGAGATTCCAGGGTCATTTGAATGCCCGGTGGGAGAAGATCAAACAGCGCACTGGCATGCCGAAACCGGGAGAAGACATCATCCTGAACATCATCGGCGATGGCCGCAAGGCCGCCTTCGACATACGTTTGATCAACCCGCACGCCCCGTCGGATCCGGACAGCAAGTTGAACACCATCGTCCGCAACACCTTCGATATCTGGCAAAATACCCACGATGTGGAGTTCGTCGATCTCAAGAGCGGCCAACCGAAAGGACGCGGCCCAGCCGCGCAGATCATCTTCGCCGATCAGGGGGTCAATCCGAACAACGGTTTCCATGGCTACGGCTGGATGGTCCGGGAGTTGACGCGCAAGGGGGTTCCCAGAGCGCAGATCGCGGTCATCAACGACTACAAGAGTCACGCCGACAAGCAGAAACTGTTTGCCAAGGTCAAGGCCGGAGAGGTGCGGATTCTGATCGGCTCCACGGCCAAACTCGGCACCGGGGCCAACGTGCAGGAACGGCTGTACGCGATCCATAACGCGGATCCGCAGTGGCACCCAGCCGCCGACGAACAGCGGGTTGGGCGCATCGTGCGCCAGGGGAATCTCAACCCGCACGTCGAGATTCACGACTACTCGGTGAAGGCCACCTATGACGCCACCATGTGGAAGTTGATGGGTAAGAAAGCCAGATTCATCGAGGAGTTTCTGCGCGGGGATCCCACTTTACGCGAGATGGCGGATCTGGGCGAGGCCAGCATGTACGAACAGGCGAGCGGCATGACCGTGACTGACGCGCGCATTCTGCAACTGGTCAACCTGAAACAGGCGTTGACCGAGGCAAAACGCCAACGGATCTCTTTCGGCAAGGCCCAGAGCCTGGTACGCACGCGGGTTTCAGCGTTGTCCGATGAGATCAGGGCCCTGGAAGGGCGAATTCCGGAGATCGAGCAGGATCTGGAACAACGGCAGGATCTGTCTGGGGAGAAATTCCGGGCGATCATCAAAGGGGAGAGCATTGCCAAGCGTGCTGACGCGGGGGGTATGCTCCTGTTCGCGATCAATACGGCCCCGGTTGGGAAGGAGACCAACCAGAAGATCGGCACCATCGGCGGATTCGATCTGCGTATTGTGATTGGGAAAGCATGGAACCTTCCAGGGGCTCCCCTGGCCAAAAAGATCCAACTGATGCGCCACGGCGGTCCCAGGGAGTTCCCCATTCATGAGACGACCACCGATGAGGGGATCATCCAATCCATCGAACACCATCTGCGTACCATGGATCAGGAGTTGACCCGCACGCGCTCCCGTCTTCAGGATGCCCGCGAGGAGTTGGCCGGGTATGAGAAACGGGTTGACGCCAAGTTCACCGGCCAGGAGCGCATCGAAGCGCTGCAACAGCAGATCCAGGCGTTGGAGGATGACCTGATCGCCAATCCGGAAGTAAGCGAGGAGATGCCCATCGAGGCCGAACAAGCGCTTTCAGACACCCCCCCCGACGAATCGCCACTGCGCGCCAGTCTCGCCGCTTCCAAAAAACCCGCCTCTGGCGGGTTTTTTCATGGGCGATCCAAAGACGACTTCACCTTTCACGCCGTGGGCAGGGTGCGGACGATCCCAAAAGGGGTGGCGTTGAATCAACTCCTGAGCCATCCGGCCCTCTTCGCGGTCCATCCGGGCCTGGCCGATGCAACGGTGCTGGGCAGTGACGTCGTGGAACTGGAAGGGAAAAGTCACGTCTGGGATGCGACCGATCACACCCTGCTGGTGGATAAGAGTTTGCCGCGTCAGGCGTTGGAGGCTGCGATCCAGCAAGGAATCGAGCAGGCGATCGCAGATCGGACTGCCCAAATGCACAATCGCGACGGCATGTCGGTCACGTCGATCCGCGCCAGCATCGATCCATTGTTGACGCGCTGGAAGAATCGCCCGGAGGTGGAGGTTGTCGCGAGCTTCGAGAAACTGCCTGAGTCCGTCCGGGATTGGGCTTCTCGGCGTGGCTTCCAGAACAGTCTGGAAGCGGTGTGGCATGCCGAGGGCGACCGGGTCTATCTCATCGCCGACCGGATAGGTGATACGGAGCGGGCACAGCGCGTGCTGCTGCACGAAGCGGTGGTTCATTACGGTCTGCGACAGATGCTTGAGAGCGCTGATTTGAATGCGCTGCTGGATGAGGCGGCCACCCGCTTTGCGCGCGAAGTCGGAGAAGTGGCCGGGCGCATCGGGTTGGACATGAATAGCCCGGAAGAGCGTCGAATCGCGGCGGAAGAGTGGTTGGCCAGCCAGGCCGAGGAGGAGGTGAAACTCTCCCTGTTGGATCGGATGCTCGCCGTGGTGCGTGGCTGGCTTCGATCCATGGGATTCCGGTTGCAGGTGACCCGTGGCGATTTGCGGCGCCTGTTGGCCGACTCGTCGCGGAATCTGCACAACGGGGATGCCAGGCAGACAGACGGCGGAAATCGCCAGGACAGCATGCGCGCCTCGCTGGCTTCGCGGCGCGCGAAGGATCTCCTGGATACCCACAAACCAACGGCTTTGGGATTTCTTGGACGGCGCCAACTGGTGGAGATGTACGCCCGTATCTTCCCGCACGCGGGACAATGGCTGAAGACTTTGAACGAACAGGTTCAGGAGTATGGCGCCTACGTCAACGACAAGTCCCAACAGTTCTTCAGGGTGGCGGATCGTTGGGGCAAGCTGGAAAAGGCCGAGGCGGCCAATCTCTCCGAGGTGATGCACCAGAGCACGGTTTGGGAGGTCCATCCGGACGAGGAGTTCAGCGACCACGATTTGAAACAGGCGGAATTGAAGGAGTCCGCCAGTCAACGTGCCCTGCATGCGTTCCGGAATGGACATGACCTGGCCGATTTGACCCCTGGAGAACGAGAGGATTTCGAGCGGTTGACCCGAGCCATGGAGAACGCCACGCGGAATCTCGACCCCAAGAGCCTGGAAAAGATGGTGGCCACCTATCTGGGCATGGGCTTGAGTGAGAAAGCGATCCAGGAGCGTCTTTCCAAGATCGGCAGTATTGCCATCCCCCCATGGTTCCGAACAGAGGAGGAGCAAGCGCACGCGATACAGGAGGGCATGGAGAAATATCAAGCCCTGGATGAGGCCGCCAAAAGAGCTTTCCGTGAGGCCGCCATCGCCGGCAATGTCCGCGTCAAGCGCGCCATGCAGGCGTTCAAGCAGGGCCACCGGATGAACAACCTGAACGCGGAGGAGAAAAAGCAGCACGAACGGCTGATCCTGTCCGCATCCAGGGATGGGAAACGCGCCACCTTTGAGCGGGACCGTGCTGAACAGGCCCCAAAAATCGCCTTCATCTACAAGAATCTGAGCGGGGAGGCCAAGGGGATCTATCAACTGGTCAAGCGCATGTACCAGGAGCAGCACCGGGAGACATGGGAGGCCTTGATTGCCAAGATCCAGGAATCCAGTGCGCTCAATCCGAGACAGGCTGAGATGCTGATCCCAGCCTTGCGCCTCAAGTTCGAAAAGGCCAGGGCCTCGCGTGGCCCCTATTTCCCCTTGAGTCGTTTCGGCAAGTTCACCGTCTATGCGACCGCGCCAGGCATGGATCCGGTATTCGCCATGGAAGAGAACAGGAGAGCGCAAAGAGAGTTGGCCGAATCCCTGAGAAAACAGGGGTACACAGTCACCGAAGGGTACAAGGGGGAGTTCACCTCCGAACAGAGGAAAACCTCTCCGCAGTTCGTCAAGGATGTGCTCAAGATCCTGGACGACAACATTCTGGTGCCCAAAGGGGTCAAAGAGACCGCCGAAAGTCAGGCGATCATGAAGGGGATCAAGGATTCGATCTGGCAGACCTATTTGCAGACCCTGCCGGACTTCTCGATGCGCAAGCAGTTCATCCACCGCAAGAACATCCAGGGCTGGTCGGAGAATGCCTTGCGTGGTTACGCCCAACACATGTTCCACGCGGTCAGGCAAACCGCCAAGTTGAAGTTCGGACACAAGATGGAGGAGGCCCTGGAGCGCATGGGCGAGGAGATCCAGGGCAAGAGAACGGTGATGCGAGATGTGATCGTCGAAGGGAGAAAGTTCCCCGTGACCAAGGTGGAACGACTGGATGCGGCGGATCGGGTGGCCCCGGAGTACCGGGTCACAGCCTCCCAGGTACTGGAGGAGATGACCAAGCGACACCAGAACCTGATGAATCCAACCGGTTCCGTCTGGGCGAACCGGGCCAATGCCGTCAGTTTCCTCCTGTACCTGGGATTCTCGCCGGCGGCTGGATTGGTGAACCTGCTGCAAACCCCGATGGTGGCCCTGCCGATCATCGGTGCCCGCTATGGATTCGATGCCACGCTCAAGGCGTATGCCGGGGTGCTGCGTGCGTATGCCTCCGGGTTGAAGGATGGGGCCTACCTGACGGACAAGACCACCCTGAAGGAGGAGGAACGGGAGATGCTGCGCGAGTTGGTCAAACGCGGCACCATCGATGTCACCGAAGCTCACGATCTGGCCGGTCTGGCCCACGACAACGGCATGAACCCGTTGCGTGGTCCCTTTGCAAGGTTTATGCAAACGGCTGGCTGGATCTTTCATGCGGCGGAACGGATCAACCGGGAATCGACCGCGCTCACCATCTACCGCCTGGCGCGCAATCAGGGTGTGTCGCAAGATGAGGCCATGCGGGAGGCCGAGGCGATGACCTACCAGAGTCACTTTGACTATTCGGCCAACAACCGCCCGAGGATTCTCCAGAACAACGCCATGCGGGTGATCACCCAGTTCAAGCAGTATTCCCAGAACATGACCTACACCCTGGCGCGCGCGGCCTATCTGAGCGTCAAGGGAGCGTCTCCGGCGGAAATCAAGGAGGCGAGACGCGCCCTGACCGGCCTGTTGCTCACCCATTTCATGGGCGCCGGTGTGGCCGGACTGCCCCTTTTGTGGGTGGTGCCGATGATCATGAACGCCGTGGCGGCGGCCTTCGGCGATGACGACGAACCGTTCGACGCGGAAACCTGGTTCCGCAACATGACGGCGGACGCGATTGGCAAACGGCCCGCCGAACTGCTCTCCCACGGCCTGTTCCGCCTCACGGGCATGGATCTGGCCCATCGGATCGGCCTGAGCGATCTGTTCTTCCGCTCCTCGGATCGGGATCTGGAGGGTACGGACGCCTTTGCCCATCTCGTCACCCAACTCTCGGGTCCGACGGTCGGCTATGCCGGGCAGATCTTCAATGCGATGAAGATCGCCGGGGATGGCAACAAGGAGCGCGCCCTGGAGATGGTTCTGCCCAAGGCGCTGCGTGATGTGGTGAAGTCCGGGCGCTATGTGGCGGATGGTGGCGTCTTGACCATGAAGGGGGATCGGGTGCTGGAGGATCAGCTCTCGGCGGTGGAGTTGATGGGACAGGCCATCGGGTTCAATCCCTCCCGGGTGGCCGAGCAGTATGCGGCCAACAACGCGATCAAGAACGCCGAGAAGTTCATCGAGGATCGCCGTCATCGGTTGCTCAACGCGTATGCCGAGGCGTGGCACAAGGGGGATGATCGCGCCATGGACAACGCCAGGGATGCGTTTTTCCAATTCAACCAGCATCACCCGCGCTTCCGCGTCACAGGCGACACGATCCGCCACTCCTTGCGCACCAGGGCCATGATGCACAACCGGGCGCAACACGGCATCGTGGTGAATCCTCGCTTGTCGGAAACCCAGGATGAGGGGCGGTTCGTGATGCAGTAGCCAGCCGCTCTCCCGTCACCCTGTCAGGCTGTCCAGATAGTCTGCCCAGGCTTGCATCATCTTGCGGCGTTCCGGCAGATACTCGGCGCGGTTGTAGGCCGCCCGTACCGCATTGCGTTCGGCGTGGGCGAGTTGGCGTTCAATGGCATCCGGTGCCCATCCCTGCTCGTTCAAGAGGGTACTGGCCATGCTTCGAAAGCCATGCCCGGTCATCTCCCCAACGGCATACCCCATGCGTCGCAGTGCGGCAGTCACGGTGTTCTCCGACATGGGGCGCTCCGCACTTCTGGCTCCTGGGAAAATATATCGACCGTCGCCTGTCAGAGGGTGGAGTTCGCGCAGGATCGCCATGGCTTGTGTGGACAGGGGGACAATGTGCGCCTCCCGCATCTTCATTTTGGCGGCAGGTATGCGCCATTCTTCCTTTTCAAAATTGATTTCAGACCATTCCGCGTGTCGCAATTCTCCTGGGCGGACAAATACCAGCGGGGCCAATTGCAAGGCGTTTCGTGTCACGGCATCCCCTTTGTATCCTCGGATGGCCCGCAGCAGCCCACCAATTTCCGCAGGATCCGTGATGGTCGGGTGGTGTTTCTCCTGCACCGGAGTCAAGGCGCGTGTCAGCGCCGTCGTGGGATCATATTCAGCTAGGCCTGATGCAATGGCGAATCGGAACACCATGCCGATGATCTGCTTGACGCGATGCATCGAGACGGTTACCCCGCGCTCCATCATCTTGTCCAGAAGCGCCAAGACGTGAGGGGTTTTGATATCGGTGATCACCATTGGGCCGATAACTGGGAAAACATCGCGCCCCAGGCGGCTGGTGACCAATGCCGTATGCTTCTCTGACCAGGATGGCGCCATCTTTTTGATCCACTGCCTAGCGATCACTTCAAAAGTGGTGCCGGGATCAGGAACGATGGGAGCCGATTTTTCCTCTTTTCGTTTCTCCCCCGGATCAACCCCTTCGGCCAGCAGTCGGCGCGCCTCGTCGCGTCTTTCGCGGGCAATCTTCAAGGCTACGTCGGGATACACCCCCAGGGAGAGCATTTTTTCTTTTCCCCCGAACGTGTACCGGAAACGCCACCATTTTCCACCGGACGGAGCAACCAAAAGGAACAGGCCCTTTTCATCAGGCATCTTAACCTGTTTGTCAGTGGGCTTGGCGTTTCGGCACGCAATGTCGGTCAGAGGCATCTTGCAATCCGCAGGGGAACGGGTAACAAACTGGCGGGTAACCCTGTTACCCGTCCACTCAAAGTTACCCGGATTGTTACCCGAAAAAATCACGGATGCAAGCAGATATGTACGGAAGAGTATGGAAGTAAAGGTTAGGCTAAATCGTTGATTTTTTATATTTTTTGGAGGTATACGGAAGAGTGCGGAAGGATAAATGGCGTCCCCAACGGGAGTCGAACCCGTGTTACCGGCGTGAGAGGCCGGCGTCCTAGGCCACTAGACGATGGGGACGTCTGCATGGCAGGCATCCTTTTAACCGATCGGGATGGGTTTGGGCAAGTTTTTTTCAACAGGGGATGGAATTTTTTCTCTGACATCCCGATTTGAAGGCCCGAGGTTGGGGTGGTGGGTCGGTTTTGCCATCCTCCCGTGCCGCGACTGGACGTGGGGGGTGTGGGCGGGGAGTGGGGCGGGGGGATGCATCCGCCCCGCCTCCACACAATCGGTTCGTTGGTGCGACTGGAAGGCTTTCAGGGGGCCGGCCCGCGTTCAGGTGGCTTGCAGGATCGGGATCACGCTGGCCTTGCGGCGCTTGCCGGCGGACTTCAACGCCTCCAGATAATCCTGCCAGATCGCCTCCATGCGCGCGCCCAAATCGAACAGGGTCTCCCAGGAGAACAGACCGCTGTCATGGCCGTCGCTGAAGCTGATCTTGATCGCGTAGTGACCCACCGGTTCGATGGCGCGGATGGTGACATCCTGCTGACCATCGATGAGTTGTGCCTGATCCGGGGTGTGGCCCACGCATTTGGCGCATGGACAACAGACCCTCAAAAACTCCATGGTGTAGCTGAATTTCTCGCCGGTATCCCAGCTGATCTCGACCAGCCGATCGGCCCGTTTCTGACGGATCTCGGTGGGGATGTGTTGACTGCCGTAGGACATGGTTCACTCGTGATGGGTTCGGGTTGATGGGATGCCGGGTGTGGTAGGGTCCACGGCGAACGCCTCTTCGGCGACCGCTTCCACCTGGGCGCGACGTTTGCGATAGCCTGGATCCTTGAGCAACCGGCGGATCGCGCCGGGTTCGAGCCGGTAGGGGGCCAGCACATGGCGGATGCGGCGGCGCGCAGCCTCCTCCTCGCCGACATCCAGTGTCCGGCTGGCCCGATCGATCCCCTCGATGACCGCTTCGTTGTCTTCCATGCGACCCGTGCAGCACAACACCAGATCGCATCCGGCCAGAATCGCCCGACGGGCGCGCTCTTCCATCGAGCCGTTCAACGCACCCATCTCCAGGGCGTCGGAAACGATGACACCCGGATAGCGCCATTTTTGACGCAACAATTTGTGCAACAGAGATCGCGACCATGTGGCCGGCACCCCGTCGTCGATCTGCGGCATGGCGATGTGGGCGGTCATCAGGCCGGGCAGAAAGTCCAACATGGCGCGGAAGGGATTCAGCTCCCATTTCTGCAGGGACTTGAGGCTCTTGTCGAGTATCGGCAGGGTGAGATGGGAGTCCGCGCGGGCCGCGCCATGGCCCGGAAAATGCTTACCGATAGCCATGACCCCCGTTTGACGGAAGCCGTGCAGCCACGAGGTGGCATTCATGATCACTTCCGAAAAATGGGCGCCAAAGGCCCGATCGCCAATCACCGGATCTGCGCCTGCTTCGCGAATGTCGAGCACCGGTGCGCAGTTGACTCCGATACCCAGGGCGCGAAGTTCCTCGCCGCACAGCCTTCCGGCGGTGAACAGCAGCCGTTCGGCACGGATCGGATCCGTGCGCGCCAACAAGGCGAACTGATAGGGACTGGGATGGCGGGTCAGGGGGTCGCGCAAACGTTGCACCCGTCCCCCCTCCTGATCGATCCAGATCGTCGGCGCCCCGGCGGTCTTGCCGATCGCCTTGATCAGGGCCGAGGTCTGTTTCAGACCGGCACTCAGATTGCGTCCGAACAGGATCACACCCGCTGGACGAACCCGATTCAAGAAGGTTGTTTCGGATTCTGAAAGTTCCGGTCCCTGGAGTGCGATAATTAGGTGGATTTGTGGTTTCATTCTGCTATAATCTCGACTCGCTACCGCTTGAGTGGCCAAAGGTCATGCGCCTTCAGGATGGCTTCCGCTTCAACACTAGGATATGGTCGGAAAAAATGCAACACGAAGCGATCAATAAACCGGAACTCCCCATGGATTGGAAGAAAAAGGCGCTTTATATCGGACTGTTGGTCGGTTACTCGATCGTGCTCTTCCTGCTCTCCACCATCACCGGACAGGAGTTGCCGGGGGCCCTTTTCGAGAACCAGGACAAGCTTGAACACCTCATGGCCTATGGTTTCATGGCCTTCGTCGCCTGGATCGCCATGCGGCAGTTGACCTCCTGGCGTCACCCCTGGCTGTGGGCCTGGGTCTATGCGGTCGGTTACGGCGTCACCGATGAGTGGCATCAACTCTTCGTGCCTGGTCGCTATGCGGATCTGCTCGATCTTCTGGCCGATGCCACCGGCGCCGCCCTGGCGATTCTCATCCTCGAGTACCATCGCTCCAGACGGGCCGCCCGGCCCATCCCGGTGTTGACCCAGCCGGTTCGTTATTCGGTTTTCTGAATTCTTCCGCATGCTCGGCGTCACGGGAGCCGGTGCCCGTGACGCCGCTCTTTCGTCAAGGCAGCCGCACCACCTCCACGCGGTTGTCGTGCAGGGCCGGTCCTCCGTCCGGCGCGACCCGCGTGGCGTGGGAGAGGGCGTTCAATCCGATCCCCTCCGGAAAAGCCGTTGCCGACTGATTCGATTCGCACAACGTCAAACCCGGACGCACCTCCGTGGTGATCCGCGCCCGCATGGTCAACCGCCCCACGCCGTTGTAGACCGCCACCCGATCCCCATCCTCGATGCCTCGCTTCTTTGCGTCCGCCGGGTTGATCCACAACAACGGGGGATGCCTTTGCGCGCGCGCGGTGCCGGAAAAGGTGGAGTTGAGCACCTCCAGGGCGGGTGGGGTCATGAAATCCAGTGGATAGGCTGCGGCTTCCGCCGGATCGTCCCGATGGTTGACCGGCCAGTGGTCCGGCAGGCGGGGCATGGCCGGGTCGGTCCAGTCGGGCCGGAAATGAAACCGCCGGTCCGGTTGCGGGAAACCGTCGCCAAAGTGCGCCCCCTCCCAGGAAGGGGCGCAGTCGATCCAGGGGCGCTCCCAGCTCTCGAGCGGCGGCAGCCCGGAGTCCGCCAGAATCCGGGTTATGGTCGCGGCGGTGTCGAGTTGAAAACAGGCATCCCCGAAGCCCATCCTTTGGGCCAGGGCGTTGACGAAATCGTGGTTGCTTCTCGCCTGGCCGGTGGCCGGCAGCAGCGGTTTGGTGTGTTGCAGGGCGTAGTGACCGTAGGATTTGTAGAGATCCGCGTGTTCCAGGAAAGTGGTCGCGGGGAGCAGGATATCGGCAAATCTGGCGGTATCGGTCATCACCTGTTCGTGGACCACGCTGAAGAGATCCTCCCGGCTCAATCCCACGTAGAGCCGTTGCAGATCCGGGCAGGTGGTCGCCGGATTGGCGTGGGAGATCATCAGTCCCTGAATGGGCGGGTCGAGTTCGGGATTGGTGAGCGACTCCCCGAGGCGGCTCATGTCGATCAGGCGTGTCGGGTGTGGCGCGTGGGGGGCGGGCATGGGACCGGTGGCGATGTTGAAGGCGCCGCCGGTCGCAAAGAGCGCGCCACCGCCTGGTTTTTTCCAGGCTCCGGTGAGGGCCGGCAGACACGATACCGCATGCACGTTCACGGCGCCGTTGTTCTGGCGGCTCATGCCCAGGCCCAGGCGGATGAACGGAGCCCGCGCCTGACCGTACATCCGGGCGAAGGCGCGGATGGTTGCCGCATCCAGGCCGGTGATCGGCGCGGCCCACTCCGGGGTGCGGGTCGCGAGGTGTTTTTCGATCTTGGCATCGAAATCGGTTCTTTCGGCCAGATAGGCCCGATCGGCCAGCCCTTCGTGCAAGAGCACGTTCATCATCGCCGCGGCCAGGGCCGCATCGGTTCCGGGTCGCAAGGGGAGATGCAGATCGGCAAGCCTGGCGGTCTGGTTGCGGTAGGGATCGACCACCACCAGTTTGGCGCCGTTGCGCCGCGCCTGCTTGACATGCCCCATCAGGGTGATGTGGGTGGCCGCCGCGTTGATGCCCCAGAGGATCGGCAGATCGCTTTGTGCGATTTCGACGGGATCGGGTCCGATGGCGAGACCCACGCCGGCTCGCCAGCCAGCCCAACCGATGGCGTAACAGATGTTGCCGTCGAGTCTGGAAAAGCCGGCCCGCGCGGTGAGACGGTCGTGGGTACGTCGCTGGACGATCCCCATGGTGCCGCCGTAGTAGACGGTCAGGATCGATTCCGGCCCTGGATCGCGGCGCAGTTCGTTGAAGCGGGTGGCGATGCGGTCGAGTGCCTCGTCCCAGGAGATGGGGCGGAAATCCCCAAGCCCTTTCGGACCGCGCCGGAGCAGAGGTTCGGTGATGCGCGGTCCGTGCTGGATTTCCTGATAGCGGGCCACCTTGCCGCAGATCACCCCACGGGTGAGCGGATGGTCCGGGTGGCCGTCGATGGCCACCAGACGGCCCTGGTCAAGCGTGACCTTCAGGGCGCAGGCGCCCGGACAGTCGAGGGGACAGACGCTATCGAGGATCGTGGTCATGGAACTCCTTTGCCTATCGGCTGGGATTCGGGGATAATCATCCGGTTATGGATACCTCACGCATTGTCGCACTTTTCGAGGCCTTTCGGGAAGCCAATCCGCATCCCCGTGGCGCCTTGCATTTTCGCACGCCCTTCGAACTCCTGGTGGCGGTGGTGCTCTCCGCCCAGTCCACCGACCAGGGGGTGAACCGGGCGACGCCGGCCTTGTTCGCCGCGGCGGGCGATCCCGCGGCCATGGTCGCCCTGGGCGAGGAGGCGATTCGCGAGCACATCCGTTCCCTGGGACTTTTCAACACCAAGGCGAAAAACATCCTGGCCCTCAGCCGACTGCTCGTCGAGCGGCACAACGGTCAGGTCCCTTCGGAACGGGCCGCGCTCGAAGCCCTCCCCGGCGTGGGACGCAAGAGCGCCAACGTGGTCTTGAACATCGCCTTCGGCCAACCCACCCTGGCGGTGGATACCCATGTGTTTCGCGTCGCCCATCGGCTGGGTCTGTCCGCCGGCAAAACTCCGGAGGCGGTCGAACGCGATCTGCTCGCCCGTATCCCGGACGACTTCCTTCTCCATGCCCACCACTGGTTGATCCTGCACGGTCGTCATGTCTGCATGGCCCGAAAACCGGCCTGCGACCGCTGCCTGGCGCGGCCCTGGTGTCCCACGGTCGAGGGGTGAACGCCATGGATGCCAGATTGCGCTTTGACTCCCTCTCTCCTTTGGAACTGTGCGTCGCGCGGCTGATCGCCATCTTTTATCTGCCGGTGACCCGCACGGAGCTTTTCAAGGCGCTGCAAAAGTGCGCGCCCGCCATTGCCGGCGCCCGCGGCACCGGGTTGAGCCATCAGCTTGACCTGGCCCTGGTCGTCTTGAAGGGCGAGGGCATGCTCGTGGATGAGAAAATCTCCCGAGGCGTGAATGGCGTGCGCATGCCGGCGGCCATCTCCTGGGAGGTGATGGAGCGGCTCGCGGAGGATGAGGAGAGCTTCGCGCCCCTGGTGGCCGCCGTGCAGGAGACCACGCCCGCCGTGATCCAGTACAGCTGGGGCATGGCGCGCGCGGTATCGCTGGATTTGTGCGTGCGCGAGATCCGCATCGGACTGTTCATGAACGATCTCAACCCGGTGCGCTATTTCCTGAATCTGGCGGAACGGGCCTTTCCCGATTTCGATCGTCCCTCGCTGCTGGTGCGTCTCTGTTTGCAACCGTTCCGTCCCGACTGGTTCGCCGCGCGCGAGCCGGCGCTGCAAGCCGAGGTGCTTGGCGGTCTGATCGCCGAGGTGACCCGTGGTTGTCTGCCGTTCGAGGGAATCATCCCGGTGCTGGAGGCCAGGCGCGAGCTGTCCGAGGAGGCGCACGGACCGTTGTTCCGGCATGTGCTGGTGGTGCTGCTGCTTCTTTCCGACCGGTTGGAGGAGGCCGGCGAGATTCTGCGCGGCCCGTTGCCCGTCGATGCCGCGTTGTGCCTGAAAGGGTGGTGGCACGCCCTGCGAGGGGAGTACGAACGGGCACTCCCGGTCTTCGAGGAGAGTCAGCGCACCTTCGAGAAAAGCAACAAGAGTAAGGGGAAAAAGCCCTTCCTGCGTCACCCGGGCGCCCTTTATTTCATCCTGGCCCTGCTCAAGACCGGCAACCGGCTCCATCGGCGCACCGCCATGGAATATATGGATCGGTTGTTCCGCGCCGGGGACGATCCGCTCCGGGTGGCCTACGAGGGGCTGTTCGCGCTGGCCCTGGTGATGGACAACCGGGTGCGCGCCGCCAAAAGCTGGTTGGATCGCGACGAGAACCTCCCCATGGATGAAGAGGTGTTCATCCAGACGATCCATCGCCAGCTGGTGAGCGGTCCGACGAACCGAACCCTTCGATCCATGCCCCCGGCGGGTCGTTTCTTCCAGGTGCTGGCCCAGTATTGGGTCGAGCCCGACAAGGCGCGCACGCAACAGTCCGAACTGGCAGAGTTGATCGAACAGGCCGAGATGAACGGTCACCGCTGGATGGCGCGCGAGGTCGGGGGGTTGCTGGCCGTCCTGGAGGGACGGGAGGTGAGCGAACGGCGCTGCGTGGTCGCGATGCTCCGTCCCAAGGAGACCTGGGAGTGGGCCTTGGAGGCCCTCGAGGATGTGGCCGGCGAGTTGCGCGACAGCCAGGGCGGCGCCAGTGAGGGCGAACCCCGCGAGGCGAGTCGTCTGATCTGGTTGATCAGCGTTCCCAAGAGTGGCCAGTGCTTCGTCACGGCCCGCGAACAGAAGACCACCGTCAAGGGAGAGTGGACCCGTGGTCGCGTGTTGACCCAGCGCACCCTGCGCGGTCTGACCCTGATGCCGGGTCGCCTGTCGCCCCAGGATGCCAAGCTTTGCTCGGCGGTGGAGGTCGATTTCAACCGCTACGGCGCGCGCGAAAGTCGTATGGAGGGGCATCGGTTGCTGCCGCTTCTGGTGGGCCATCCGCTGGTCTTCTGGGAGGAGGAGCCGACGGTGAACGTGGAGGTGGTGGCCGGGGAGCCGGAGTTGTGCGTACGCGAGGAGAAGGGGAGGCTGTTGATCCACTTCTCCGAGGATGCCACCCGCATCGGTGCCTACGCGCTTCGCGAAACCCCGACCCGCTGTCGGGTGGTGGAGATCCTGCCCCGTCACAAGGAGGTGGCCGACATCCTCGGCAAGGGGTTGGAGATCCCGGCGGGGGAGAGGGAACGGGTGCTGCGCATCCTGCCTGGACTCTCCACCCTGGCGACCCTGCAATCCGGGATCGGCGGCGTGGGCGAACATCTGCCGGAGGTCGAGGCCTCATCCAAACCGCGGGTGCAGGTGTTGCCCTATAATCAAGGGTTGCGGATCAAGATCATGACCCGTCCGTTTGGCGACGACGGACCATGGTTGCCGCCCGGAGAGGGGGCGTCCACCCTGATCGCCGAGGTGGGGGGACGTCGAGCCCAGACCCATCGGGATCTGAAGGAGGAACGCAAGCGCGCCGAACGGGTGCTCAAGACCTCGCCGATCCTGAATGCCAGTCGCAATCGGGAGTGGGAGTGGAGCTTCGACGAGCCGGAGTCCTGTTTGCAGCTGTTGTCCGAGCTGCATGATCTGGAGGACGGCGTGGAGCCGGAGTGGCCCGAGGGCGAACGGTTGCGGGTGAGTCGTCCGTTGTCGTTCGGGGCGATGCGCCTCTCCTTCGAGCGGCAGAAGGATTGGTTCGCGGTGGATGGAGGGTTGCGGGTCGATGAGACGCGGGTCATCGGTCTTCAAGAGTTGTTGAAAATCATGGAGGGGAACGAGGGGCGTTTCGTGCCGTTGGGCGAGGGACGCTATCTGGCCTTGACCGAGGAGTTTCGCAAGCGGCTGGCCCAGCTCGAGGCCTTTTCCCAGAGCGCGGGGGCCAAACGCCAGGTCCATCCGTTGGCCATCTCCGCCTTGGAGCCGATGATGCGCGAGGTCGGGGAGGGGTGGATCGATCCGGCCTGGGCCGAACAGATCGAACGGTTGCGGCGGGTCAACGACTGGGTGCCGGAGATCCCTTCCACCTTTACCGCCGAGCTGCGCGAATACCAGAAGGAGGGGGTGCGCTGGTTGCTGCGGCTGGCCTCCTGGGGAGCCGGGGCCTGTCTGGCCGACGACATGGGATTGGGCAAGACCTTGCAGGCTCTGGCGCTCCTGGTGGCGCGGGCGCCGGGCGGTCCGGCGCTGGTGGTGGCGCCGACCTCGGTGTGCATGAACTGGCTGGATGAGTCCCGACGCTGGGCTCCCACCCTGAACGTGCGGATGTTTGGCGGCGCGGACCGTCAGGAGCAGTTGGAGGGGTTGGGACCGTTCGACGTTCTGGTGTGCAGCTATGGCCTGATGCAGAACGAGTCGGAGCGGTTCGCGGCCATCCAATGGAACTCCCTGGTGCTCGACGAGGCCCAGGCGATCAAGAACCGCATGACCAAACGTTCCAAGGCGGTGATGGAGTTGACCGCCGCCTTCCGCATGGTGACCACCGGCACGCCGGTGGAGAACCATCTGGGCGAGCTGTGGAACATCTTTCGTTTCCTCAATTCCGGCCTGTTGGGTTCCCTGGAGCGGTTCAACAAGCGTTTCGCCGGGCCGATCGAGCGGGATGGCAACGACGAGGCGCGTCTGCGTTTGAAGAGCCTGATCCGTCCGTTCGTGTTGCGGCGTTTGAAGAGTCAGGTGCTCGAGGAGTTGCCGCCGCGCACCGAGATCACCCTGCGGGTGGAGCTGGACGACCAGGAGCGGGCTTTTTACGAGGCGTTGCGCCGCAACGCGGTGGAGCGGTTGAGCGCCATCCAGGGGCCGGAGGAGGATCGGCGCTTCCAGATCCTCGCCGAGATCACCCGATTGCGGCGCGCCTGTTGTCATCCGGCGCTGGTGGTGCCCGAGTGCGGTCTGCCGGGTGCCAAGGTGGCGTTGTTCGCGGAGGTGCTCGAGGAGTTGTTGGCCAATGGTCACAAGGTGCTGGTGTTCAGTCAGTTCACCAGCTATCTGGCCATCATTCGGGAGTTGCTGGATCGGGAGAAGGTCGTCTACCAGTATCTGGATGGCGCCACCCCGCCCGCCGCGCGGCGCGAGGCGGTGGAGGCGTTCCAGTCCGGGGTGGGGGATCTGTTTCTGATCAGCCTGAAGGCGGGCGGATTGGGGTTGAACCTGACCGCTGCGGATTATGTGATCCACATGGATCCCTGGTGGAATCCGGCGGTGGAGGATCAGGCCTCGGACCGTGCCCACCGTTTCGGGCAACAGCGTCCGGTGACGGTCTATCGCCTGGTGATTCGCGACTCCATCGAGGAGAAGATCGTCGATCTGCATCGCCACAAGCGCGATCTGGCCGACGGGTTGCTCGATGGCGGGCAGACCGCGGCCAACATCTCCCCCGAGGAGTTGATGCGGTTGCTGGTCGAGGGGTAGGGGGTATTCGCGCGATCCACGCGCTCACGCCTCCAGCCGCACGCCCGGCCCCTCGATCACGCTCCGCCCCCCCGCGCGCGGCGCCACCCGGATGCGGGCGCGGATCCGTTCTTGCAATGCCGGAACGTGGGAGATCACCCCGATCACCTTCCCCTCGCGCCGCAAACCGGCCAAGGTCTCCAATGCGATCCCCAACGACTCCTCGTCCAACGTGCCGAACCCCTCGTCCAGAAACAACGAATCCACCCGCGCGTTCTGACTGGAGAGACTCGACAATCCGAGCGCCAGCGCCAGACTGACCAGAAAACTCTCGCCACCCGACAGATTGCGCGCCGACCGGATTTCGCCGGCCTGATAGAGATCCTGAATGCGCATCGCCAACGGTTGTTCGAGATCCTGAATCAACGCATACCGGTCGCTCATGCCGCGCAACTGCCGGTTGGCGCTCGTCAACACCCGCTCCAGGGTGAGACCTTGCACGAAATCCCGATAGCGCTTGCCATCCTCCGAGCCGATCAAGCCGTGCAACAGCTCCCAACGTCGCGACAGCCCCTCTTGATGTGTCAGCGCTTGTCGCCGCCTCTCCAGCTCCTCCTTTTTGGCGGCATTTTCGAGCCAGATCCGCTCCAGACCGCCCAACGCACCCCGAATCAGCCGTTGCCGCTCCTCTTGCCGCTGTCTGGCTGTCTGGAGCTGGAGGGCGGAAAGATCGGTGACCCGAAGCGCCCGTTCGACCTCGAGATGCCGCCGCTTTTCGGCGGTCAACGATTCGATCTCGGCCTGGAGCCGTTGCAGCGTCTCGAACCGCTCACGCCATGCCGACCGCTCCGCCTCGGAAGCCGAGGCGCGCCGGAACTCCCCCTCATCCGCGAAACCCAGACGCTCCAGTTCGGCGAGAAAGGAGGTCTCCTCGCCGGCAAGCGTCGTCGCCCGTTCGCCCAGGGATCCCACCAGGGCGGCCTGGCGTCGCAGTCGTTCGGTCAGCTGGCTCCGTGCCTGTTCCAGCGTGCCGTCATGGGCGCGCAGATCCGCCTCGGCCTCCTCGACGGACGCGGCCAGGGAACGTGCCTCCTCGTCCGGGTTTCGCTCCCCCAGAAGCTCCCGGCGGGTGACGCGCAACCCCTCCAGGGTCGTCCGCAAGGCCTGGCGCCGGCTCTCCCGTTCGAGGATGGCCAGCCGCGACCGTTCGATCTCCAGCCCGTGCCGTTCGCGAGCGCCGATCAGCTCCAGGCGTTGGGCCTCGTTGGCCGCGCGTCGCGCCACGCACCCCAGCCAGGCCGCCTTGCGGTCGCTCAACGCGCGACGCAGCGTTGCGGGGTTCCCGTCGTCGGATACCACGATCCCCAATCCGGTCAAGGTGCGCGCCAGCTCCTCGCGCGCCGCGCCGACCGTGGCCGCGAGCGCGGTCAACTCCGTTTGACACCGCTCCAGGGACTCCCGCGCGCTGGTGTGATCGGTGATCGCCCGCCACTGCTCCCGCTCGCGTCCGGCAACCCCCTCCCGTGCCGTCTCCAGTTCGGTCCGCAGCCCGTGCAACGTCCCCTCGAGGGTGTCGAGGGCTTCGAGCCGTGCGTTCAACCGCTTCAGTCGGTTCCGGGTCTCCTCCAGCAGTTGATGCCCATCGTGGGCCGATAAGGGCGCGGAGGGATCCAACTCCAGCATCCCCACCAGACGCTGAACATCGGCTTCGAGATTCTCGAGTCCCCTGGCGTCGATCGCCAGCCGCGTCTCCAGCTCTTCCAGGGCGCTCTCTTCGCGCAGCAAGGCGCGCTGGCTCTCCAGGATTTCGTCCTGCAACGTCCGCAGGGTGGCGCGAAGCGTGGATGAATCGTGCGTGGGCGCCGCTTCCGGGTGTGGCGCGTGGGTGAAGGGGTGTTCCGTGGCTCCGCACAGCGGACAGGGGTGATCGGCGATCAACTGTTTCCGCGCTTCGGCGAAGCTGAGAATCGCCTGCCTGGCGAGCCGCTCGGCATCCAGACGGTCGCGCTCGGCTTCCAGATCCCGCAAACGGGTTTGCTGATCGACCAGTCGCGCCGCGAGGAGGGGTTTGTTTCGCTGCATCGACGCCCGACGTTCCAGCCGGGTTTGGTGATCGGCGCGGGAGGTCTCCAGGTTGCGCAGCGTGGTGACGAGCGTTTCGAGATGGAAAAGATGCTCGCGACAGCGGGTTTGCTCTTCGCGCCAGAGCGGGATGGCGCGTCCTTCCAGCAGATCGTCGCGATGGCTTTGCCGTTCGTTCTGGCGGGTCGCGAGCGCATCGAGATGCGCGCGGGCCTCACCCAGGGCCGCATCCGCCTGGTTGGTGGCCGCGCTGGCGATTTTCAGCCGCTCTCGCGCCTCTTCGCGGGCCTTGAGCCACGTCTGATGCTGGTGTTGTCGTCCCTCCCACAGCTCGATCCGCGTCAGGATCCCGCTCAGATGCTCCACCAGGTTTCCATCGGCGCGGTTGGCATCCGATTCGGCGCGCAGGGTGGCCGCGTCTCGTTCCACCTGCTCCAGCGCGGTTTGGGCTTGCCGCAGCGCGGCGTTCTCCCGCGCTTGATCCTGGGCGAGACGGACCAGTTCGTCGTCGAGCGTGCGGATGGGTCCGGTCTGTTCGGTCAGGCGGATGTCGAGCGACCGAACTTCGTTGAGTCGAGGGAGTGCCTCTTTTTGCGCCGTCCGACGCGCCTCCAGATGGGAAAGCGCCCGTGCGCGGCCTGCCTCGGCCTCGGCGAGCGTCGTCTGCATGGCGGGAAGCTCCACGAGCAGCCCCTCCAGGATGGTCTGCTCGTGGGTCTGGGCCGCGCGCAGCAGTTCGAGCCGGGCATGGGCGGGGGCGAGGTTGAGCGCCCGTTCGGCGGCATGCAGGTGCGCCAGTTCGGGCGCGAATTGCCGCCAGGCCCCTTCCCAGTCGGTATGGCGTCGCGCCAGTTCCGACAGCGCCCCCTCAAGCGCCACCAGCCCGGCCCGCCAGCCGATGGCGCGATCGATCTCCGCCAGCCGGTTGCCGAGCGCCTCTTCGGCGAGCAATCCGACTGCCCGTTCGAGGGCCAGCCCCGCCTCTTCCTCCTCTGAAAGCATGGGCAACGCCTCGACCTCGCGCGCCAGCCGCTCCCGTTCGCGACGCTCCTCGGCGCGCCGTTCGTGAACCCGTCGGGAGATGTCGCTGTAGATCGCGGTGCCGGTGATCTGTTCGAGAATTTCCGCCCGTTCGCTCTGTTCGGCTTGCAGGAAGGCAGCGAACCGACCCTGGGCCAGCAGCATGGCGCGGGTGAAGCGGTCGAAATCCAGGCCGGTCAGCTCTTCCACCCGTTTGGGGACCGTGGTGCGTTTTTCGGCCAGGATCTTCCCGGTGTCGGCCTCGACGAGTTCATGAGCCGGGGGTTGCAACGTGCCGTCGGGCTTGCCGCGCGCGCGGCGCTGGCGCCAGTGGCAACGGTAGGTGCCGCCCCGGGCCGCGAAGGTCACTTCGGCGAAACACTCCCCGCGCCGCCGGCTGAGAATTTCGTTGTCCGAGTCGGTGATCCGCCCCAACCGGGGGGTGGCGCCGTAGAGGGCCAGACAGATGGCGTCGAACAGGGTGCTTTTGCCTGCTCCGGTCGGACCGGTGATCACGAAGAGGCCATCTTGCGTGAAGGCCGGATGGGTGAGATCGATGCGCCAGGCGTCGGTCAGGGAGTTGAGATTTTTCAGACGGATCTCGAGAATGCGCATCGCCGCTTCAACCTCGGGAGGATGGATCGTCGTGGAGGAGCGCGGCCAGGATCTCGTCGTGGGCCGCGATCAGGGCCGGTCGCTCCTCATCCGGGATGCGGCGCAGTTCCAGACAGCGCAGGAACACCTCGTCGGGGGTCAACGCCTCCAGATGGAGGCCCTCCTCGTCGGCGCCCCCCAGGGCCAGGGAAGCGGTGAGGCGTGCGTCGCGCAGGGCCAGGATCACCACCTGGGAACGTTCCACCCGCTGGTTGAGCTGGTCGCGCAGATCGCCGATCGGCTCGGATCCGGTGTACAGGAGTTCGATCCAGATGCTTTCGTTCGTGGCGACGTGTGCCTGGAGTTGATCCAGGAGCGATGCGCGATCCCCCTGGAGGCGCGCCATTTTTTGGAAGGTCGGCACGGGCGCGAGCTGGATGCGCGGGCGCTGATCGGGTGCGAGATCGACCAGACAGAGGCTTTTGGTCACTCCGGCCTCGCCGAAGCCCAACGGCAGCGGTGCGCCGCTGTAGCGGCGGCTCTCCGACGGGCCGATTTTTTGCGCCTGATGCAGATGGCCCAGGGCCACGTAGTCCACATCTTCGGGAAAGAGATCCACCGGTACCCGCGCCAGCGATCCCACGTAAAGTTCCCGCACCCCGTCGCCCTCGCGGACCCGTCCACCGGCTACGAACAGATGGCCCATCGCCACCACGGGCGCCGCTCCCCCCAGGTCGTCACGCTGCGCGCGCGCCAGATCGATCACCGCCGCGTAATGGGCGAAGATCCCTTCGAGCCACTTGCGATCCTTGTCCGCGCCGCTCTCCCCGGCCTCGGCGAGGCGGAGGTCCCGATCTCTCAGATGGGGCACGGCGCAGACGATCAGCTCGGGACGGCCCGTCGGATCCTTCAGCACCACAACCTCATCCGCCGGGTCGTCGCCGATGGCGCCGATCACCCGCACGTTCAGCGCCGCCAGCAGGGTTTTCGGCGCTTCGAGCAGGGATGGGGAGTCGTGGTTGCCGCCGATCACCACCACATGGCGACAGCCGGTGCCGGAGACCTGGGCCAGAAACCGGTAATAAAGTTCCTGGGCGCGATGGGACGGGGTGGTGCCATCGAAGAGATCGCCGGCGATCAGCAGCGTCTCGACCCGTTCCTGGCGCAGCGTGGCGATCAGCCAGTCGAGAAAGGCGGCGAACTCGCCATCGCGTTTCTGCCCGCGCAGCAGGTGGCCCAGGTGCCAGTCCGAGGTGTGACAGATGCGCATGGACTCTCCCGTTTGGTCAACCCTTGGCGCGCGGCACATGGCCGGCGGGCACGAAGCGGCGCGCCGACTCGCAATGGCCGGTGTGGTCGTCGAAGAAGATGTCGGCCCCGAAGGCCACCAGGAACTCCGCCTTGTCCAGTCCGCCCAGAAAGAGCAGTTCATCCACGCGGATGTTCCAGGCGCGCAGGGTGCGGATCACCCGTTCGTGGGCCGGGGCTCCGCGCGAGGTGACCAGCGCGGTGCGGATCGGGCAGAGATTCGGCGCATGGCGCTGCTGGATCCGTTGCAGGGCTTCGAGCAGCGGGCGGAACGGGCCATCCGGGAGCGGTTCGTGGGCGCTCAAGCTTTCGTGTTCGTGGAAGGCGGCCAGACCGCGCTCTTCGTAGATCCGTTCCGAGGCGTCGGAGAAGAGCACCGCGTCGCCGTCGAAGGCCAGTCGCAGCGGACCGCAAGCCGTCTCCGGCGACGGTGTGGTGTCGCCGGGAGGCAGGATCACCGCGGCGGCCAGTCCGGCTTGCAGGGCCATGCGGGCATCCTCGGGGTCGAGCGAGAGGAACAGATGAGCCTGGAACGCCGCCGCGTAGGGCCACAGGTTCCCCCCGGAGGTGAAGACCGCGCGGCTGATGTCGAGTCCGTGGTGGCGAATGGCGTTGAAGACCCGCAATCCGGTATCCGCGCTGTTGCGCGACAACAGGATCACCTCCACCGTGGGCGCGGAGGGGTCGGCCTGGTTCAAGGCGAGCAGTTTTTTCACCAGGGGGAAGGCTGGACCGGGTTGCAACGGTTGATCCTCGCGGGCGATCTGCCAAAGGGCATAGGCCTCGACCCCTTGTTGTTCGAAGACGGCGTGGCTCTGTTCGAGATCGAACAGGGCGCGGGAGGAGATCGCCACGATCAGCGGGGAGACGGCAGGGTGGGGCATCGGCGTTTGCCCGTTGGTGTGGAGTGGTTGGCGGGATCGGCCTTGGGGTCGTTGGTTGGATATCAGTGTACACGTTGCGCGTGATGACGCCAGTGTTAAACCTCGCCCATCACGGGATGCGTCGTTCCAGGATCAAGGGTCCAGGAGGATTATCCCCCTGGTGGGATCCAAGGGCAAAGTCCTTGTGACTTTAATTTTTGACTTTAGCGCGCTCTTCTCAAAGAAGCATTTTTCGCGTCTTTTGCGAAAAACGCGTCGCGCGCACTCTTCGCGAGCTTCGTTTCCGCCTTTTACCGTGGAACTCCCGTAACAGAGGTCCACGGTCGGGGGTGAGGGGGGCTCCCCCCAGCATGCAAGTTTGGAAACGAAGCTCGTATTTTGCACGGTGGTCTTGCGGGAAACGACGCATCTCAAAATAGACGCGGTTTACCATGGTGTCGGGGGTGGATCCCCGGTAGGGCGGCCTGGTTCAAGGCGAGCAGTTTTTTCACCAGGGGGAAGGCTGGACCGGGTTGCAACGGTTGATCCTCGCGGGCGATCTGCCAAAGGGCATAGGCCTCGACCCCTTGTTGTTCGAAGACGGCGTGGCTCTGTTCGAGATCGAACAGGGCGCGGGAGGAGATCGCCACGATCAGCGGGGAGACGGCAGGGTGGGGCATCGGCGTTTGCCCGTTGGTGTGGAGTGGTTGGCGGGATCGGCCTTGGGGTCGTTGGTTGGATATCAGTGTACACGTTGCGCGTGATGACGCCAGTGTTAAACCTCGCCCATCACGGGATGCGTCGTTCCAGGATCAAGGGTCCAGGAGGATTATCCCCCTGGTGGGATCCAAGGGCAAAGTCCTTGTGACTTTAATTTTTGACTTTAGCGCGCTCTTCTCAAAGAAGCATTTTTCGCGTCTTTTGCGAAAAACGCGTCGCGCGCACTCTTCGCGAGCTTCGTTTCCGCCTTTTACCGTGGAACTCCCGTAACAGAGGTCCACGGTCGGGGGTGAGGGGGGCTCCCCCCAGCATGCAAGTTTGGAAACGAAGCTCGTATTTTGCACGGTGGTCTTGCGGGAAACGACGCATCTCAAAATAGACGCGGTTTACCATGGTGTCGGGGGTGGATCCCCGGTAGGGATGACGTGGACGATTGCCGAGCGGGTTGGGTGATGATAAGATGGAGCGTTCATTGACATGATCTTCGGATCGTGATGGCAAACCGACGGACACGGGAGCGGGTGCATGAAAAAATTGTTGGCCATTCGGCATGTGGCATTCGAGGATCTGGGGAGCCTGGAGCCCCTGGCGCTGGAGCGGGGATTCGCGATTCGTTATCTGGAGGCGGGCGTGGACGATCTGGCCGGGGTCGATCCCCTGGGCGATGATCTGCTGGTGGTGTTGGGCGGACCGATCAGCGTCTACGAGGCGGATGTTTATCCGTTCATCGACGACGAGTTGGCCCTGCTGCGGGTGCGTCTGGCGGCGGACCGGCCCACCCTGGGGATCTGTCTGGGGGCGCAGATGATGGCCACCGCCCTGGGAGCGCGGGTCTATTCGGGTGGCAAGAAGGAGATCGGCTGGACCCCCTTGACCCTCACCGGGGCGGGGGAGCGTTCGCCGTTGCGGCATCTGGTCGGAGAGGGGCGTTCCATGCTGCACTGGCACGGGGACACCTTCGAGCTTCCCGATGGCGCGGAGTTGCTCGCTTCCACCCCGCTCTATCCCCATCAGGCGTTTCGCTGGGGCGCGCGGGGATTGGCTTTTCAGTGTCACCCCGAGGTGCGCGCCGGGCGCATCGAGACGTGGCTGATCGGCCATGCCGCCGAGTTGGGGCAGAGTCGCATCTCCGTGCCCGCCTTGCGCGAGGCGTCGCGTCGGCTCGGTCCGGCCCTGGAGAACGCCGGACGGGCTTGTTTGGGCGCGTGGCTGGATGGGGTGGTGGGGTGAGGTGAAGGCAGAGCGATCATGGCATCGTCCCGCCGGGGTCCGGCTTGGTCCCCGGTCGGGGCGGGGCAGCGCCCCGCTATGGATCCATCTCACGCGGCCAGCAATCCCCGAATCTCCGCCACGCACGATCCGCAGCCGGTGCCGGCCTTGAGCCGCTGTCCCATCCCTTCCACCGTGGTCTCGCCGGCCTGGATCGCGGTGCGGATCGCCTCTTCGCTCACCCCGTGACAGGCGCAGATCATCCGTTCCGTCGCCCGCTTGCCCGCTTGCGCCGCTCCGGACAGAAGCGCTTGTGCCGACCAGTGGGGATCGTCGAAGAAGGGCAGCAGCCGGGATGGATCGGGCAGGGCATCCCCCGGCTCGATGAACAGGCACCCCATCAACCGATCCCGCACACGCCAGGCGCGCCGGAACCGGCCATGGGCCGGATCGGCATAATCGATCCATTCCGCCCCTTCTTCGGCCTCGAGCCAGGCGGCGCTCTGGGATTTCCAGTCGGAAAGCGCGGTCAATCCCTCCAGATCATAACGCCAGATGCCGTTGCCCAAAGCGCGCCGACACCACCAACTCCCCTCGGGCTCGACCGGTTTGCGGGAGAGCAGCACCCCGCGCCAGTGACGCATCACCGGCGCGATGGAGATTCGCGCCGCCATGTGGCTCGACGAACGCCAGAACGCCAACCGGCCCGAGGCGGTCAGGATCCTCTCCCAGGCCAAGTATGTGGGCGCCGATGCCCAGGTGATCGCCAACTCCATGACCGGCATCTTCGAATACGAAAAGGGGGATCGCCGTCCGGCCCCGGATTTCAACGTCTTCTTCCGCTACTTCGCCAACTTCCCCTACCAGTCGGACGCGGTGTGGTATCTCACCCAGATGCGCCGCTGGGGCCAGATCCCGGAAGGCAAGTCCGACGACTGGTATCGGGATGCCGCCCGCAAGGTCTACCGTCCGGACATCTACATCGAGGCGGCCAGGATGCTTTTGGACGAGGGCAAGATCAAGGAGGCCGATGTCCCCTGGAAGAGCGACGGCTATCGCGAACCGCAAGGGGGGGTCATCGACGGCATCGTCTTCGATGGCCGCAAGCCCAACGACTATCTCGCCTCCCTCCCCATCGGCCTCAAGGGTCAGGAGAAGGTGTGACGAACCGGCGTGACCCCACCGATTGACGCCCCCGTGACAACGGCTATCAAGGAAGCAAAAAGACCATGAACACCGAGGCCATCGCGACTCCCATGAACACCCTCTCCGGCACCAGCCGGTTCAAGTTTCCCGTGATCCCCCTGGCGCGCCTCGCGCCGGTGCTGAACCTTCTGGCCCTGGGATGGATCATCCCTCTGATCAGACTGGTGCGCGGCGAGGATCCCCGCGCCCAGTTCCGCGAATTGTGGCTGGGTCTGGTGGTGCCGGTGGCCAGCATCCTGATCTTTCTGGGATTGTGGGCCGGCCTGGCACCGCAGGTCAAGACCAGCCTCGGCGAGATCCCCGGACCGGCCATGGTCGGCCAGCAGTTCTCCAACCTCTACAAGGACCATCTGGCCGAACGGGAACGCCGCGTCGTCTTCCAGGCCCGTCAGGAGAAGCTCAACGCCGAACGGGTCGCCCGCGGCGAGGCGAGCCGCAAGGTCCCCTACACCGGCGCGCCCACCTTTCTCGATCAGATCATGACCAGCCTCAAGACCGTGTTCGCCGGATTTCTGCTCGGCGCCCTGTTCGCCGTGCCCCTCGGGGTGTTGAGCGGCCTGTCGCGCAGCATCCAGTCGGCCATCAATCCTTTGGTGCAGCTTTTCAAACCGGTCTCGCCGCTCGCCTGGCTGCCCCTGGTCACCATGGTGGTGAGCGCGGCCTACGTCACCGATCAGCCGATGTTCGAGAAATCCTTTCTGAACTCGGCCATCACCGTCACCCTCTGCTCCCTCTGGCCCACCCTGATCAACACCGCCGTGGGGGTGGCCTCCATCGACCGCGACCTGATGAACGTGGTGCGGGTGCTGCGCCTCTCCTGGGGAACCAAGGTTCGGCGTCTGGTGATCCCCTCGGCCTTGCCCTACATGTTCACCGGATTGCGCCTCTCTTTGGGGGTGGGCTGGATGGTGCTCATCGCCGCCGAGATGCTCGCCCAGAATCCGGGCCTGGGAAAATTCGTCTGGGATGAGTTCCAGAACGGCTCCTCCGAGTCCCTGGCCAAGATCATGGTCGCGGTGTTGACCATCGGGGCCATCGGTTTCCTGCTCGACCGGCTGATGCAGGCGTTGCAGACCCTCTTTTCGTACGATACCGGGCGTTGATCGTTGAAACGTGTGAAACTTCTATTCGGGGAGTTCGTTCCATGGCATTCCTGGAAATGCGCGGCATCGGCAAATCGCATGGTTCCACCCGCGTGCTGCGCGATGTCAATCTGACGGTGGAAGAGGGGGAGTTCGTGGCCATCCTCGGCTTTTCCGGCACCGGCAAGAGCACCCTGCTTTCGCTTGTCGCCGGGCTGGTCACCCCGGATGCGGGCGAAGTGCTGCTCAAGGGGCAACCGGTGCGCGGGCCGGGTCCGGATCGCGGCCTGGTGTTCCAGAACTATGCCCTGATGCCGTGGATGAGCGTGCGCGAGAACGTGGCCCTGGCGGTGGAGAACTCCGGTCTCTCCAGGGAGGCGCGCGCCGCTCGCGTCCAGGAGTACGTCACCCTGGTGGGTCTGGCCCACGCCGCGGACCGCAAACCCTCGGAACTCTCCGGAGGGATGCGTCAGAGGGTCTCCGTGGCCCGCGCCCTGGCGATGAATCCCGAGGTGCTGCTGCTCGACGAGCCCCTCTCCGCCCTCGATGCCTTGACCCGTGCCCGGTTGCAGGATGAATTCGAGGCGATTCGCGGTCGCGACGGCAAGACGGTGCTCCTGATCACCAACGACGTGGACGAGGCGTTGCTGCTGGCCGATCGGGTTGTACCGCTGATGCCCGGCGAACGCGGCGCGACCCTGGGAAGCGGTTTCGAGGTCGATTTCACCCGCCCACGCGATCGCAAGGTGATCGAGCACGACGCGGATTACAAGATCCTGCGCGCCGAGATCACCCGCTTCATGCTCGCCGCAGGCGAGAAACGGTCCGCCTCCCGAGAGACGCGCGTCGTACTGCCGGACATCAAACCGCGCATTCCCGGCGCCGGTCCGCCCAAGGTCTATGTCGAGGCGGCCAAAAGCCCGATCACCGAGCGCTATGTCGAGTTCGACGGGGTGGTCAAGAGCTTTCCCACGCCCAAGGGTCCGCTCACCGTGGTGGACGGATTCGATCTGAAGATCCGGAAAGGGGAGTTCATCTCCCTGATCGGCCACTCGGGATGCGGCAAATCCACGGTGCTGGCCATGGCTGCCGGCCTGGCCGATGTCACCAACGGTGGGATCGTGCTCAGCGGTCGCGAGGTCTCCTCCGCCGGGCCGGATCGGGCGGTGGTGTTCCAATCCCCGTCGCTTTTTCCCTGGCTGACCGCCCGCGAAAACGTCGCCCTGGGGGTGGAACGGGTCTATCCCCATGCCAGCCGCGCCGAACAGCGCGACGTGGTGGCGTACTATCTGGCCAAGGTGGGGCTGGGGGACGCCATGGACCGCTCCGCGGCAGAGATGTCCAACGGCATGCGCCAGAGGGTCGGCATCGCCCGTGCCTTTGCCCTGTCGCCCAAACTGTTGCTGCTCGACGAGCCCTTCGGCATGCTCGACAGCCTCACCCGCTGGGAGTTGCAGGAGGTGCTCATGGAGGTGTGGACCCGTACCCAGGTGACCGCCATCTGCGTCACTCACGACGTGGACGAGGCGATCCTGCTGGCCGATCGGGTGGTGATGATGACCAATGGTCCCCACGCGCGCATCGGCAAGATCATGCCGGTGAAACTCCCCAGGCCGCGCACGCGCAACGCGCTGCTTACCCATCCGGATTACTACCGCTATCGCGATGAGCTGGTGACCTTCCTCGAAGAGTACGAGCGCGGTCACGCCCAGGAGAAACAGGCCGCATGAGCCACCTCGATCGCCGCGAATTGCGGGTTCTCGTGATCGATGCCAATGCCCGGCGCGCCGCCATTCTCGAGGAGGGGTTGGTGGCCGAGGGGTACGCGCGCGTGGTGGTGATGCACAGTTTCGCCAACCTGGCCGAACGGGTGGCGTTGCTGGATCCGGATGTGATCCTGATCGACATGGAATCTCCGGATCGGGACACCCTGGAGAGCATGTATCGGGTGACCCGACAGTTGCGGCGTCCGATCGCGGTGTTCGTGGATCGCAGCGACGAGGAGATGACCCGCGCCGCCATGGAGGCGGGCGTGTCGGCCTATGTGGTGGATGGTCTTCGGCGCGAGCGGGTGAGTCCGATCGTCGAGGTGGCCATCTCCCGGTTCCGGGTGTTCGAGCGGCTCTGTCGCGAGCGGGACGACGCGTTGAGCCAGCTGGCGGAACGCAAGGTGATCGAACAGGCCAAGGGGTTGCTGATGGCCAGCAAGCGCATCAGCGAGGAGCAGGCCTATCATGCCATGCGCAAGGCGGCGATGCGCGAGAACCGGCGTTTGGCGGAGATTGCCGCGAGCGTCATCACCGCGCTGCGCCTGGAGATTTGAACATGCGAGAGGCTGGAATGGGCGTGACCCGAAACAAACGCATCGTGCGGGCCGGATTCGTGGCGCTGGTGGATTGCGCGGCCCTGGTGGTGGCCCATGAAAAGGGGTTCGCCGCCTCCCAGGGGATCGATCTGCACCTGCGGCGCGCGCCATCGTGGGCCACCCTGCGCGACTGGCTGGCGATCGGCGATCTGGACGGCGCCCATCTGCTGGCCGGGTTGACGCTGGCCTTGCATTTGGGGTTGCGGGGCGTGGGACAGCCGATGGTGGCGGCGTTGAGCCTGGGACAGGGGGGCAATGCCATCACCCTGGCCGGACGGGTGGTCCGCGCCATGGAGGATCTGGATCCGGAGTCGATGCACGGTCCCAGGCCGGGGCGGCATCGGGCGCTCGAACGTCTGGCCCGCGCGGCGCGGGAGACTGGTGGGGATCGGTTGCGGCTGGCGAGCGTGCATCCGTTTTCGAGCCATCACTACGAGTTGCGGGAATGGTTGGCCGATGGCGGCATCGATCCGGACGAGGATGTGGAGTTGGTGTTCATTCCGCCGGCGCGCATGGTGGAGAGTCTGGGCGCCGGGGAGATCGACGGTTTTTGCGTCGGCGAGCCGTGGAATCAGCTGGCCGTGGCGCGCGGGGTGGGGGAGATCGTGGTGACCAAGTGCGATCTCTGGCCCACCGGACCGGAGAAGGTGCTGGCGCTGCGCGACGACTGGCGCCAGGAGCATGCCGAGGTGGCATTGGCCTTGACCCGCGCCCTGATCATGGCCGGACGCTGGGCCGACGAACCGCGTCATCGTCCGGAGTTGGCCCGGCTGCTGGCCCGTCCCGAATATGTCAACGTGGACGAGAACCTGATCCTCGCCTGTCTGGAGGAGCGTCCCTGGTTGGACATGAACCAGCGCGTCGCCATTCCGGGTTACCACCGGTTTCATGCCGGCATGGCCCAGTTCCCGGCCCATGCCCAGGCCCGTTGGCTGCTCGAACGGATGGTGCGCTGGGGGCAGCTCGCTGCCGGGACTCCCCTGGATCCGGTCATCTCCCAGGTGTACGACACCCGCCTTTACCGTCAGGCCGCCGTGGCCCTGGGGGACCCCCTGCCGGAACAGGATTGATGCGAGCGGTTGAAATCCGACCACCTGATGCTTTGAAATGTCATCGTCTCTGAATCAGAATGGGCGTGCCGTGCATTCGCCTCGGATTGTCTGGTGTCGAGAGAGGATCCATCCGACCTGCATGATGGGGGGAGTCCCCGCACCCCGACCAGGGCTCTCCCTGGAAGGGGGTTGACGGTAAAGCCGGGCGTGAAGGTGTCAAACAGGAATATCAATCCAAATATCCTGATTTTTGTCTGGTTTCTGTGGGGAGTTTCGGGTCTGCTTCAAGAGTTTTGGGGTTGTTGAGGGTGTTGTTGTCTGTTTGTCTGGCAAAAGGATTGCAAAATTTTCATATTTGTTGTTTGAAACTCCGTGCGCGATCAGACTTGACATGTTATCATTCCTCTGCGTCTAGAATAAATTGGGGGAATGGCTTGCATGATCAGAATAATCATTATCGATGACCATGGGCTGTTTCGGGATGGCCTCAGCTCCCTGATCGCGAAGAATGGCGATCTGGCCATCACCGGCGAGGCTGGCAATGCCGTCGATGCCCTCACCCTCATGGCGGGGGATGGTTGGGATCTGGCGTTGCTGGATGTCAGACTGCCGGACATGAGCGGTTTGGAGGTGTTGCGCCGGGTCCGCGCCAGCGGATGTCTGCGACCGGTGCTGGTCGTCACCCAGATCCAGGATTTCCATCTGGCCCGTCGGCTGTTGCAGAGCGGGGCCAACGGCTTCATCGACAAGACCTGTCTGGGCGAGGAGTTGTTGCGGGCGATCCGGCTCGTCTCCCAGGGGGGACTCTATTTGACCGACGAGCTGCGGGACCGCCTGGCGACGAATACCGGCCAACCCGAGGTCAAGGAGCATCCGCACGATCGGCTCTCCGCCCAGGAGTATACCATTCTGATCCGGATCGCCCGTGGCATGACCGTCTCGCGCATCGCCGATGATCTGCGGGTGAGTCCCAGCACGGTCACCACCTACCGCCGGCGCATCAAGGACAAACTCGGCATTCAGGGCTCCACCGCCGATCTGGTGCGCTATGCCATGGAGCACGCCCTGCTGATGTAGTCGCGGGTGGTGGCGGGGTGGTCACGGGGTGGCGTGGCCGAAAAAACGATGGATCCAAACCGGAACCATCAGCGGCTGGCAAGGCGTATCCGGGCGCGAACCGTCGATGACGAGTCAGTTCAACGGATAAACCGTGCCGAGCAGGGCGGTGAAGGCCTCTGCCGGGACCGGCTTGTGGAACAGATATCCCTGACCCATGTGGCAGCCGCGCGAGCGCAGGAAGTCGGCCTGTTGGAGCGATTCGATCCCCTCGCCGATCACCTTGCGGTTCAGGGCCTTGGCCAGGGAGAGGATCGCCTGGACCAGAACCCCGGATTCGGAGTCGGCGGTGATGTCCGGGATGAAGGTGCGGTCGATCTTGATGCCGTTGACCGGCAGCCGTTTGAGCACGCTCAACGACGAGTAGCCGGTGCCGAAGTCGTCGAGCCAGAGGTTGACCCCCAGGCGGCTCAGGTGTTGCAGCATGTTCATGGCCTTGGACTCATCCTCGGAGAGGATGTTCTCGGTGATCTCCAGGATCAGGGCCGAGGGGGGCAGACCGGTGATTTGCAGGATCTCGGGGATGCGGTCGTCGGTGGAGAGTTCCCGGCAGCGGGTGCAGGAGATGTTGACCGAGATGACGAAATCCGCGCTGTCCGGACGCTGGCGCCAGGCCTGGGCCTGGGCGCAGGCGGTCTGGATGGTCCAGGCGGTGATCCGGGCGATCAGGCCGGTCTCTTCGGCCAGCCGCACGAAGGTGCCCGGCGAGACGCTGCCGCGGGTGGGATGCTCCCAGCGCAGAAAACTCTCCGCGCCCACCAAGCGTCCGGTCGCCAGATCGACGATGGGTTGGTAGTGGATCACCAGTTCGTTGCGTTCCAGGGCGTGGTGGAGATCTTTTTCCAGGGCGACCCGCTCCTCGGCCTCGGCGTGCATGTCCGGGGTGTAGAAGCGATAGGCGTTGCGGCCATCGCTCTTGGCGCGGTACATGGCGGTATCGGCGTTCTTGAGCAGACTGTCCAGGTCATGGGCGTCGTCCGGATAGACGGTGACCCCCACCGAGCCGGAGATGAAAGCCTCCTGCCCCATCAGGGAGTAGGGGAGAACGAGCTGGGAGAGGATCTCCGCGGCCACCCGTTCGGCATAGGGCCCACGCGCCATGTCCGGCAGGATCACGGTGAATTCGTCGCCCCCGAGGCGGGCCACGGTATCGGACTTGCGCACGCACGCGAGCAGACGCTTGGAGGTTTCGCGCAACAGTTCGTCGCCGGCGGCGTGGCCCAGGGTGTCGTTGACCCATTTGAAACGGTCCAGATCGATGAACATCAGCGCCACGCGGCTGTTGGCGCGTCGGGCACGGATCAGTTCGCGATGCAGGCGATCCAGGAACAGCGAACGGTTCGGCAGCCCGGTCAGGGTGTCGTAGTTGGCCTGACGCCGCATCTCCTCTTCGCCGCGCTTGAGTTGGGTGATGTCGCGCAGGGTGGTGACCAGCACCGGTTCGTCGTGGAACAGACTCCAGCCGGTGGCGGTGTCGATGGTGGCGGCGCGGTCGTCGTGACGCGTCAGTTCCAGCTCGGCGCTCCAGAATTGCGGGGTCATGCTGGGCTGATCGGCGATGGTCTGCAGCAGCCGTTTCCAGGCGTCGTTGTTGAAAAAGCTCAGAATCGAGGCGCCAATCAGCTCTTCGGAACGCTTCAGGCTCAGGATTTGCGCCGCGACGCGGTTGGCCAGCAGGATCTCGCCATCGCGATGGACAAGCACCCCTTCCGGGAGATTTTCGAGCAGTCTCCGGCAATCCTCGAGGGTGGCCGCTCCCGCAGGATCCTTGAGCAGAGGATGATCTGAAGTCTCTGAGATCGTCATGGGTGCACCGGAAAAGTGTGACGCGCGAGGTTCGAGCGCGGACAGGCCGGGCGAACAGGGCCGTGCGACCTGGGCATGCGCATCGAGAATGGTGATGAATACGGGATTTGGCGCATAAAGTCAAGAAGGGTGCTCGGTCGCCGGCGCACCACACGCATGAATGACTGCGGAGGCCATGCGTCGGAGGCGAGCGCGGTGGCTGGTCGTTGCACGGTGCGATGCGGGTGGTGCGCGGCGGCTGGTCATGAGCCGGCGCGATGGCTGGCCAGCAGGCGACTCCAACGCTCGGTCTCCACGCTGACCTTCTCCTCCACCTGATCGATGTAGAGGCGGGTCCGTTCCGATTCGTCGGCTTCGGCCTGCCAATCGAATGAATAACCGTTCCCCTCGATCAATCGGGCCAACTCCAGAAGGGCGACGAGCATATTCTCCTTCATCTGCCGGGCCTCCTGTTCGTAGATGTGACGCAACCAGTCGTCCGCCTCCTCGTGGGCCAGCCGCTCCCAGATCCAGGTGACCGGCGCGTCGTAGAGGGTGCCTTCCCACTGTTTGTCGTGACTCTCCAGATCGACGAACGCCTCTTCCGGCTTGCCGATGATCAGGGAGATGTCTGCCTCCGGATCCTCGGTGCTCAGGTGGATTTCGCCGAAGGCAAAGGGGGTTTCATCCTTGTGACGCATGAACCACTGGCCGAGTGCCCGGCACAGTTCCTCGATTTTCATGGAATACTCTCCTGATTGGTTTGGATGCAGGCGATCACCGCAACAGATGGTAATAGCGTTGCATGAAGATACGCGCCCCATCGGCGTATTTCCAGGGCGAGGCCAACAGATCGTCCATCAGATCGGCGCGGGTGATCAGGTCGTGGTTGATCGCCTCGCCGTCGGCGAACACGAAGGCCCCGTCGTACACCCCGATGTAGACGCAGACGTTGTGTCGTTTCACCCACGGTTCCCCCTCCCGCGACCGGCAGAAGGAGCCTTGCCAGGGGTCGTGATCCACCATCCGGATGATCGCCCGGGTGGTTGGATCGTGATCTTCGGCTTGCAGCAGGCGATGATAATGCAGCGCATCGTCGGCGATCACCACGTTTTCGATGCCCACCTCCTCGCCCATTTCCTTGATGGCATTGGCATCGAAGGCGGCGCGACCGAGCGAGCGATCCTCGGTGACCACATGGCCGCCGACCGCCTTGTCCCACATGAAGGGGTTTTCCGGGCGGTTGCCGCGTTGCACCATGCGGATTTGTCCGCCGCTGGTCAACAGGATGATGTGGACCACCGGCACGGCCAGATGGGCATCCCCATGGGCGCGGGCGTGGGCGCGGATTTCGGCCAGCAGGGCCATCCGCTCTTCGGTCTTGACGAACCGGCCATGCCGGTCCGTGGCATGCAGCCATTCGCTCATTTCATGTTCTCCATGCTCGGTGTCGTTCTGGAAGGCGGAACCGGTGGAAGCGCCAGGATCCACCCTTGGCAGGCGTTCAACAACGCTTCGGGATCGAAGATCGGGTCGGGTTCGAATGGCGCGCTGATCAGGGGCGCTCCCCCGGCATTGGAAAAAGAGAAGTTGGGCGTGGTGCGCTCCAGAAGTTCCAGCCAGGCCGGTCCGGTGAGGCTCGCGACCTGGTGGGGCGGATGGAGGCGCAGGCAGACGCGGCGCAGCAGTGCGGAGAGATCGGCGGCCAGCAGAGCCGGGTCGGCATGCCGGGCGTGTCGGGCGCGGATCTGGGCGATCTCCGCCAGGGCCGCGTCACGGAGGCGAAAGCGTGCCCGCCACATCCGCCAGGCCTGAATGGCGATCCCGATCCCCAGCAGCGTCCCGGCCAGCAGCCACCATCCCAGGGCCGGCGGCCACCAGGAGATCGGTTCCGGGAGGTGGATGTCGCGCAGCGGCAGGGGGGGTGCGTTCATGCCGCCCTGCCGTGGAGGCGCGCCATCAATCCGGAGGTTGCCTCCTCTTCGGTGGAGACGGAGAGGAATCCGGCGCCGATGCGTTGGCAAAGGTCACGCAGACCGTCGTGGCGGGCGGCGAAGCGGACCGCGTGGGCCTGGCGGATTTCCGGATCATCGACCATGAGAAAACGCTGGCTGGCGTGGTTCGACGCGGCGATCGGATAGCGACCGCCGGCGGGGGGCAGGGTCCGCTCCAGGGGGTCGTGGGGAAAGAAGAGGGTCACGTCGTGACGTCGGGCCAGTTGCGCGAGCCGGGCGTGATCCGAATCGCGCAGACCGCGAAAATCGCTGCACAACAGCACCAGACTCCCCGGCAACGCCACCCGCTCCAGCCGTGCCAGGGGCAAGGCCAGGGTGCTGGTGTCGGGCGGGGTGGTGGTTTCCGGGTGACCGAAGCGGTGCGGGGCGCTCGTGTCGTGGGGGGTGGTTTCCGGTTGGCCGAAGCGGTGCAGGGCACGGATCAGCCCGATCACCGCCCGGTCGCCGCGCGCGGGACGCAGTTCGGCGTGGTTTCGTTCGGAGAAGAGCAGGGCGCCGATCCGATCGCCGTGGCCCACGGCGCTCCAGGCGGCATGCGTGGCGGCGCGCGCGGCCTGAACGATCTTCTCGCGTCCGCGCGTGGCGTGGAACATCGGTCGGCGACAGTCGATCCAGAGCAGCAGCGCCCGTTCGCGCTCCTCGCGAAAGAGTTTCACATGCGGTTTGCCGGTACGCGCCGTAACCCGCCACTCCATGTGACGCACCTCGTCACCGGCCTGATAGAGGCGGGTTTCGGCGAACTCCATGCCGCGTCCCTTGAGCGGGACGCGATGCTCCCCCTCGGCGGATGCATCGTGCCGTCGGGCGGCGGACGGGACGGCGTGGGCGGCGTGGCGCAGGGCGAGGAGTTCATCGATGTCGATGACCGGTGGCATCATGGCACGGGCACCCGGTCGAGCAGCATGCCGATCAGACGCTCCGGGGTGGCGCCGCGCGCTTCGGCCTCGAAGGTCAGTCCGATCCGGTGGCGCAGAATCTCCGGGGCCAGCGCGCGCACATCCTCGGGAATCACGAACGTCCGTCCGGCCAGCCAGGCATGGGCCCGCGCGCAGCGATCCAGGGCGATCGTCGCCCGAGGACTGGCCCCGTAGTGGATCCAGCCGGTCCAGGCGGGGTCGTATCGCTCCGGTTGGCGCGTCGCCAACACCAGTTGCACGAGATACCCCTCCACCGCCTCGGCCATGTGCATTCCGAGCACCTCGCGCCGCGCGGCCAGGATGGTCCCGGCGGGGATTTTGACCGTGGAACTCCCGAAAGGGGATCCATGGGCGGGAGACGAGGGAGGTTCGTCCTGGGCATGCAAGTTCGTCCGTGCCGGTCCGTCCTGGTTCTGCCGTTGTTCCTGGAGCGCCTCGGCGCGCACCAGGCGGAGGATATCCCGTTCGGTCTCGGGGGTGGGATATCCGAGGCGCACCAGCATCAGAAAACGGTCCAGTTGCGCCTCGGGCAGGGGATGGGTTCCCTCGTGTTCGATGGGGTTCTGGGTGGCCATCACCAGAAAGAGTTCCGGCAGGGGATGGCTTTTCGGTCCCACGGTGATCTGCCGCTCGCCCATGGCCTCGAGCAGCGCGGATTGTACCTTGGCCGGCGCGCGGTTGATCTCGTCGGCCAGGATCAGGTTGTGGAACAGCGGACCGGGTTGGAACTGGAAACTCCCCTCCTGGGGTCGAAAGATCTCTGTGCCGGTCAAATCGGCGGGCAGCAGATCCGGGGTGAACTGGATGCGTTGGAACGCCCCTTCCAGGTGTTCGGCCAGGCATTTGATCGCCCGTGTCTTGGCCAGTCCCGGCGCGCCCTCGACCAACAGATGGCCATCGGCCAGCAGCGCGATCAACATCCGGTTGACCAGGGTCTCCTGACCGAGAATCTTGCGGCTGACGGCCTCTTCGAGTTGCTTGAGAACGGCTTGGGTGGACATGGCGGCTCGCACGACGGCAAAAGGGGGTGGATTGGAGGCGGCATGAACGCAACTCAGGCTCCCTTATATACGACTCTTTGCGTGGCCGAGGCAATTGTTTTCAACGGTCTCTTCCGGGTGGCGCTCTTGTTTTGCATGAATAGGATCGTTAAAATGCATGAATGTTTGCAACGATTTTCCGGTGATCACGGGAGAGGCGACGCCATGATGAGAATCGCTGGATTGCTGCTGGTGGCCGCGATGTTTGTTCTGGTCGGTCCGGGGCATGCCTCGGGGTGGCAGAGCCTGGACGAGGTGGAGGCGGTCAACACGCGCAAGCTGGAGGTCGAATGGGTGGTGGTGCGACCCGGTGACCGGGAGCGCTCTGGATTCGTCCTTTCCAAGGATGGTCAACTGTCGCGCGCGGGCCAGCCGTTCACGCCGAAAGTGGAGGTCACCGACGAACAGGGAGCCACCCGTTCGGATGTGGACGAGGTGCGCATCGCGCCGCCGAGTCCCTCGGGACGCTGGTCCTTCATGACCGCCTGCGAACCGGTGACCTCCGGCGAGCCGTTGTGCTGGTTTCAGTATCTGCTCGATCTCGACAAAAAGCGGCTCCTCGACCTGGCCTGGGCCAAATATCCGCAACCGGTGCCGCTTTACTGGCACGCCGGCGAGCGATACGTGGTGATTCCGACCAGTGGCGAGGGGGAGTTATGGCTGGTGGCGGTGGATATCGAGAAGCGCACTGCCGTGGATATCCATTTTGAGTTGCTGGTGCTCGAGGCGGCCCGCTCCGTGGGGTGCCGTGGCGAGGAGATCCCTTTTGCGCTCGATCTGGAGAGTCTGGCCTGGAGTTCGGACGGCCAGGTTGACGTGGCGGTCTATTTCAAGTGTTCCCCAGAAGGGAAGCCCCGGCGTCTGATCGTCACGCTCGATCCGGCCACGGGTAAACTCAAGACCGTGGCGGATCGAGTCGGCAAGGCCGGGGTGGCAACCGGGGATGCGGCGCTTCACCCCCTCGTCATGCCCTGACGGGCATGACGAGGGGAAGAGACGGCGCGCGCTGCCCCCCTTTTTCGCGTTCTGTCGCTCCCGCCGTCGCCCAGGGAGCCCCCTGTTTCACAACGCGGACTTGAACACCACATCGATCGGGATCGCGGCGGCCTCGACACGCTGCAAATCGGCGATCAATGTGGCCGACAAGGTGCCGTGGCGCTTCTCGAGCCTGCGCACCCCCTCCAGATCGCCATCCCCCTGCAAACGCAGAATCAATCCGGCCAACTCGCGGGAGGCGGCGCGCATCCGTGCGGTATCGACCCGATACCGCCCTGCGTCGCTGCGCGTGAAGGCGCCCTGCTCGGCCAGAAAGTTGAAACGAATCAGATTGGCCCGGGCATGGGCACTGGCCGGTCCGAAACGGATCGACCGGAACAACGAGGCGAATTCGGTCACGCACCGGGTCTCAACGGACACCGCGTTGTCATCCTCCCGACCCGACTCGGCCCGCGCCAGCTCCGCATCCAGATCCCCGAGCCACAACGCCAAGGCATCGGCCTTGCCCTCCTCCATCATCCAGGCATCCTCGCGCAGGGCGTCGTTGACCGTCTCCCCACTGCCGTTCACCAGCTTCTTCACCCCCAATCCATGAGCGATCTCGTGGAACAAGGTGTTGGCGAACAGGGCCTCGAAGGTCACCTGGGGAAGATGGTCGGGTTCCAGGAGGATCCTGGCCATGGGCAGAAGGATTTTGTCGAACTTGGCCTGCATGGCATTGCGCAACTGGAGGCGGCGTGCCCCCTTCTCCAGCTGGACCTGCTCGTCGTTGGGGAGGTTGATGGCGATGGGACGGGTGGCGGCGGCATCGCCGGTCATCATGAGCGCGTCGTAAACCCCCAGATCCGACTCGGCGCCCGGTTTTTCGGCCCGATAGGGATCCGGGACCGGCAAACGGGTTTGATAGAGCGGCAACCGTTTGTTTTGGTTGTCCAGACGTCGGGCGGCCTGCTCATCGCGGATCAGGATCAACGCCTCGTGGGCGGTCTTGAGCCCCATCAGACCATCCTCGTAGGTCTCGATGGGACCGATGATGATGTCCAGACGGTTCTCCTTCATCGCCATCCAGGCCATGTCGCTCTCGCGGTAGCGATCGGTCAGCAGGGCATCGGCACGGGCGTTGAGATAGCGCTTCTGCGCGGCGTCGGTGGTCAGGTCGGCGACCTGGCGCAACCGGTCGGCGGCCAGGGCGTGGAATCCGGCGAAGGCCTGATGGTAGGGCACGGACACCAGTTGGCCATCGGCCTGAGCGCGCACCAGGGCAAACGGATCCTTCAACTCCGGCTGCTCCCTGGCGGCGGTCTCGAACGCCTCGCGGGTCAGATCGGGGGGATAGAAACGCGCGCCGTCGGGTTTCGGGGCGATGCCGGGAATCAGGGGGCGATGGTTCTCCATGCGGTCCCACGGGCCGTAGTGGATCGTCAGCAGTTCGCGCAGCGTGGCGTTCCACGGCACGGCGAAGAGCGACTCCGGATCCCCGACCGACTGACGCCAGAAAACCGCGTCCATGGCGCGCGCCGCGTCGGCCAGAAGCGGGAGCATTCTCTTTTCGGTCTCGTCGAGCGCGGAGAGATCGACCGGCAACGGCACCGTGACGTAGCGACGCAGATTGGTCTCCGCGTCGGTGACTTCCGCGTGCGCCGGACAGATTCCGCCGATCAGCCACATGCCGATCAGGCCGGTCAAGACCCTCGCGCGCATCCCGACAACTCCCTTCCAGGACCGTTCTTGAATCGTCATCACCACACCCAGGCCAGCATCACCGAGGTTTCCACCAGTTCGCAGGTCGCACCGGACAGATCGCCGGTCACCCCGCCAAAACGACGCATCCAGGCCCGTCGCACGGTCAACCACACCGCGCCGGCCACCAGCACCACCCAACCCGACCCGAACCACCCCGCCCCGAGCAGGATCCCGACGGCGAGCACGAAGGCACCCCCGCGCGGCATCTCCCTGGCGGCGGTCTCGCCCATGCCGCCGGTGCGGACATACGGGGTGGTGGCGAACAGCAGCACGATCCCCAGGCGTCCCAGGGTCGGGGCGATCAGCCAGATGGCCGGATCTCCGGATGCGATCGCCACCCGAGCCAGATTCCACTTGAGCAGCACAAGCAGGACCACGGCCATGATCGCCGCCGGTCCGCTGCGCGGATCGCGCATGATCTCCAGGCCGCGCGATGCATCCCCCAGACCGCCCACCCAGCCATCGGCGCTATCCGCCAACCCTTCCAGATGCAACCCGCCGGTCAACCACACCCAGACGATCCCCACGAGGGCGGCCTGGACCCCGGCATCGAGTCCGGTTGGCAACACGATGACGAACAACGTCAACAGCGCGCCGATGAGCGCGCCCACCAGCGGATAGAAAAGAACCGAATGCCCGAGTTCACGCGGCGTGGCCAACGCTCCGCGCCAGGGGGCCGGGATGCGGGTCAGAAGCCCCAGGGCGATCAGGAAGGGACGCCACACGGTTGGGAACTCATGGTATGGCGCGGGAAGGCGGTGGTTTGACCGCGCCTGGCCGCGCGTACGACCATGGTGTCAGGCCGCGAACGACAGGCTTAGGGAACGATGGGCCGCCTCGAGCCTGGAGCGCACCGGCAGACGATGGGGACAGGCCCGTTCGCAGGCGGCATCCGCGCATCCGGCGCAGGCATCCACGTTTTTGTCGAGGGCGGCATAGGATTGCATGGCCCGTTTTTCATCGCCGTAATCGGCGAAATACATTTGATAGCGCAGGATCGAGGCCACATCCACACCCCGTTCGCAGGCCCCCAGACAATCCCCGCAGCCGGTGCGACAGTATTCGGTGTCGTACAGGGCGGCATAGTGATCGAGCACCCGCTGGTCGGCGGCGGTCAGGGGTTGGCCCGAGGCGGGCAGATAGAGATCCAGATCCTGGGCCGACTGGATGGTGATCACCAGTCCGTTCACCTCCGGATGGGAGAGGGCCCATTTGAAGGCGGCCTGCTCGAACTGGCCGGCATCGAACTTCATGTGGCCCTCCTTGGCCCCGGCCAGCACCTTCATGGCCACCACCCCGACGCCGCGGCTCTTGGCCTCCTTGAGCACCTCGGGCACCTTGGGGAACTTCATGAAGTTGAAGGCCGGCATGATATAGTCGAAGTGACCGGAACGGACCGCTTCGGTCATCAGGGCTTCCATGTGGTTGGGACCGTGGGAGGATGCGGCCAGGAAGCGGATTTTTCCAGCTTTTTTCAGCTCCTCGGTGGCGGCGAGCATCTCCGGATCGAGCAGGCGGGCCTTCTCTTTTTCGAAATCCGGGGTCTCGCCGAGGGCATGCACGAAGACCGAATCCAGATGATCGGTCTTGAGCCGCTTGAGACTGTTTTCCACGGCGGCGATGTATTCGGCCTTGGTGGTGCCGACCTGGAGATGGCTTTTGCCGGCGGTGTAGGCCATGGGTTGGCAGTATTTGGAGGCGATGTGAATCTTGTCGCGCCCCTTGGCCTTGGCCAGCGCCTCGCCGATGTAATCCTCGCTCTGGCCGTAGTCCGGGGCGGTGTCGAAGTAGTTCATGCCGCGATCGATGGCACGCAACACCAGGGCGCTCGAGGTGAGTCGTCCCGCGCCAAAGGAGATGTCGCTCATGCGGATGCCGGTTTTGCCCAACTCGCCGTAACGCTTGACGCGCGCCTTCTCCTTGCCGGGCTCCCCTTCACCGGTCGCGGCCAGGGCCGTGCCCGAAAGACCACTGGCCGCCAGCAACGCGGCGGACTGCATGAATGCCCTGCGTTTCATCGGCAATTCTCCTCCAAAGATCCAGCCGCATGGTTCATCCCACACTTTATATCGCACAGTTTCCACCATTCAGGGTGAGTTTGTCCACAACGGATTCATGCTCCTGGCAATATCCTCCGGGATGTGGTATAGGAGTTGCCAGATTTGCGATATTCGTTTGAAACTCTCAAGACCCAAGCTCAGGCATGGCAGGAACCCGCATGTCCGTTCAACCGACCATCCTCGTGGTGGATGATGATTTCATCAATCGCCAGATCCTTGTTTCCAATCTTCAGGATGCAGGCTACGACACCCTGACCGCCACCGACGGCGTGGATGCCTGGAACAAGCTGCGGCAGCAACCCGAACTCTTCTCCGCGATCCTTCTGGATCGCATCATGCCCAACATGGATGGCATGGAGGTGTTGAAACGGATCATGGAACACCCCACCCTGCATGGGGTTCCGGTGATCATGCAGACCTCGATGTCCACGGAGGATGACATCTTCGCCGGCACCCAGGCCGGTGCGTTCTACTATCTGACCAAACCGTTCGACCGTCGCACGCTGATTTCGATCATGCACGCGGCGGTGGCCGATTTCGTGCGTCATCAGTCGTTGCGCGCGGCGGTGCGTCAAACGCAAGGTGTTCTGGGGATGATCTGGGAAGGGGAGTTCCATTTTCGTACCCTGAACGAGGCCAAGGATCTGGCCGCCGCGCTGGCCAACATCTGTCCGGATCCCAATCAGGTGGTGATGGGGTTGTCGGAACTTCTGATCAATGCCGTGGAACACGGCAACCTCGGGATCACCTACGAGGACAAGTCTCGCGCCATGACCACTCTGGACGGATGGGACATGTTGATCGAGGAGCGTCTGGAGTTGTCGGAGAACGCTCCCAAGTTCGTGCGGGTGCGCATCGAACGGAACCCGGAGGAGATTCGTTTCCGCATCATCGACCAGGGACACGGCTTTGACTGGCAGGATTACCTCACCCTGAAGCCGGAACGGGCCTTTGACAACCACGGTCGCGGCATTGCCATGGCGATGATGTTCAGTTTTCACGCCGTGGAGTTCAAGGGGTGCGGCAACGAGGTGGTCGGCGTGGTCCGTCTGGGCGGTGAGAAGTTGCCGTTCGATTTCTCCTGACCCCCTGTCCAGTCAACCCGGTCTCCCGTCCGAGCGACTGACCCGCGCGACTGAAATTTTCCGCCTTCCCGCCTGATCTGGATGCCTCTGGGCGCCATTCCCGCTCCCCGGAGGGCGGATTCCTCCCGAAGACCTTCCCGCGCGCGACACGCGCATCTTCTTTAGAGACCAAGAATCGCTCATGTGTTCGACTCCCGCGGACGAAAAGGCTACATGCACCCGATGTTCCCAACCGTGCCGAGGAGCCTTGAAAACCATGAAGAGAGACGATGATCTGGATGCCTGGATCCCGCTCGAGGATTACATCATCGGCGGGGTGCGACAGACGAGGAACCGGGAGGTCCATGAACTGGACAAGAATCCAGCCGAAATCCCGGAGCGGTGGGTGGCGCTGGAGGATCATGCGCTGAATGGGGTGCGCAAGGTGCGCGAGGTGGCCAACGACGAGGCCTACATCGACCGGTTGAAACCCGCGCCGCCGTCGCCGGACGTGCCCCGCGAGGCCTATTGGACCATTTTCGACGCGCTGCACGAGGTGTGGTCCATGCCGGGCTCGAAAAGCGCGGTTTTCATGCGGTTGAGCGTGATGACCCTGGCGGATCGGGCCGATCGGGCCTCGGGTCGCATCTCCGAGACGGAATTCTTGCGCCGTCAGGCGGCCATCGAGGAGATCCGCCTGCAATACGCCGCCCGCGCCGAGGAGGTGAACAACTGGTTTCTGGAAAACCGCTTCCGGCTGTTCGAAACCCTGCCGAACGCGTGATTATATAATCCTAGATCCGGCAGTCGCAGGCAATCACCTGAGGCAACCTCTTGATCCATCAGGCAAATCGGAAGAAAGCCTCATTACCAATAAGGTAACTTCGGTTTCTTACAATTCACCATATGAACCAATATGTTAGCTCATGCAATCACCCGCAACTGCCGGATCTGGGATAATGCCAAGGCACCATCGACTTTCATGTATTGTTCCGGGTTGATGGTCTTTGGTCAGCCTTCGGACCGCCATCCCCTCGCGAGAAGAGAGGGGATGGGGTGGGCGCGCAAATAGCTTTCGACATCGACCATGATTTGTTCTGCGGACTCCGGTCGATCTTGGCATTTCTCTGCCCAGGACCGGCCCGGATGCAATACGTCCCACCGTGGTCGCATTCCCAAATGACGTCCGCGACCAGGATCATGGTTGCCGAAACCGTCCACCAACGCATTCCAAACCGGGGAGTACCACGCGATCAACAACGCCTCCCCCAAGGGGATCCAGATGTCATCCACCACCAGATGGCGACAGTGAAAGTCCGCCAAGGATAGATTGGAAGCTGAATCGATGCTCCTGGCATGTTCCCGCAAACGGGCATGCAGCGCATGCCCCGGTTCCGGGGTCAAGCCCCCTCCCTTGCGTGATCCGGAGGGAACCGCCTTGCCAATATAGATCGGCCACGCGCAGCTACCGTTTTGGTTCTCCTTGGCGAGTTGGGCATAGGCTGGAAAGGATCCCATGTAATACAGGACGTAGATGCCGGCACCGGAAAATTCGTTCAGGTCACCAAGTGGGATGGGCTTCCGAGCCAACAAGGCTTCCGCGACATTTGCGCCCAGATTGATTTTGTCGAGTGGATTGTACGGGGTGACCATCCGTTCATGCCGCTCCGCGCGTTCGTTGGTGGGTTTTCGCGAGGTGGGACAGGTCCAATCCGAGCAGGGTGTTTGCCACGCTTGCCGCGATGATCCGCGCCAGTGACACGGGCACCGCGTTGCCGATCTGACGCATGCACTCCGTCCAGGAACCGTGGAAATGATAACCATCGGGAAAGGTTTGCAAGCGTGCCGACTCCCGAACGGTGAGATACCGTACCCCACCATCCGGCTTGATGATCATGTTCTCCCCACCGGGCACGCCGTGATCTCCGGCCTTCAGGGTTTTGGCCGGCATATCCAGTTCGCTTCCAGTGTGACCGGGATAGCTTTTGGCGCCGGGTTGAAATCGGTGTTGCGCGTGAATCGAATCCATTTCCCTTTCCGGGTTTGGTAGTCCCACCAGGGCATCACGCACGGTTTGCCAGGGCAGGCGCGTGAATGGCTCCATGGCGGGTTGCCTCAATCTCTCCAGCTTGCCGAGGAGTTGGGCGGGCTTCTCCTTGGGGCGTCGCAATCCATGACGTTCCCAATAATGCCCGGTGATCCACTGATCCCTGAGCAGGGATTCGTGATCGTGGGTGGGTTTTGGGAAGCACCATTCCACCCCTAAATCGCCACGAAAACCCACCATGAACACCCTTTCGCGTTTTTGGGGAATGCCATGATTGGCCGCGTTGACGAGGGTTGTCACAATGTTATAGGTGAGGTATCCATTGGCGTGCATGCGACCAGAGGTGCGTTCGACTTGCAGCCGCTTGAGATGGTCGCTCCAGGATTCATCGGGTTCCCGGCGGGCCTCTGGAAATTCGAGCTGTAGGAGAATGTATTGAAAGTAATTAATAAACGATGCTCTTAGAAGTCCCTTGACGTTTTCGATGATGAAGGCTCTGGGGCGAAGTTGCCGGATGACCTCGATCATGGCGGGAAACATATCCCTCGAGTCATCGTTTGCCCCGTGCTTACCCCCGATGGAAAAGGGCTGACAGGGGGGGCCACCAACCACGAGATCCAATCCGACCGGGAATGGCCGCAAATCTAATTGTCGGACATCTCCCTCGATCACTGGCCAATCTATGACAAGCGGGAAACCCAGACGTTGATTCTCGCGAATCGTCTCGCAGGCCCATTTATCCCATTCGACCACGGCCAAAGGTGTGAAGCCCGCCAAATGGACTCCCAGGCCCAATCCGCCCGCGCCGGCAAATAGCTCCAACGCTTTCAATAGGTTTACTGGTTGGTCAAGAACCGACATGGTATTTCCCTTAGACGCTCTTGGTCTTGCAATGCACACTCCCAGACCACCAATACCCGCCAATTCATTTCCGCGAGCCGAGTGAGAACCTGGTGATCACGCACACGATTGGCCTTTAGCTTTTCCTTCCAGAACGCGATTTTGGATTTTGGCCAACGTGTCAGCGCGCAACCATCGTGACGATGCTAGAAATAGCCATACACGAAAATGACCCGTTTTCGAGTTCGAAAGACCAAATCCGGGGTTCCAGGTAATCTACCATCATGCAGTCGATACCGAAAGCCCATTCCATGAATCATTCGTCTAACGATCATTTCTGGTTTGGTGGTTTTGGAACGCACCAAACCCATGCGCACGCTTCTCTCCTTGAGGGTAAGCGTATCCACCGGCCTATTCAACCCTTCATTAATCCACACATCCTGTGGATAACCCTGTGGATGACCGGTGGACGAAGCCTTGAAACCGGCTACTCCGTCACTCGACCGATCAGGCATCCGCTTTCCTCATCCACCCCTTCGACCATCACGGGCATCAGAGAACCGCGCCAGGACTCATGTGCCTTTGGCACCCGCATGGATAAGAATCCTCCGCTCTTGCCGGTGGCGGTTTCGTTCTCCAGATTCTCGATCAGCATCACCTCGCGGGCACCGGTTCGACCGTGGAGGAGTTGGGTCAGCCGCGTTTCGCCGGCCTGGCGCAGTCGTTTGGCGCGGGACTGGATCCGCTCGCCGGGCACCAGCAGCGCGGCGGGGAGGGCGGCTGCCGGGGTGTCCGGGCGGGACGAGTAGGGGAAGACGTGCAACAGGGTCAGATCGGCTTCGTGTACCAGGGCCAGCGTCTGTTCGAACGCCTCCTCCGATTCGCCGGGAAAGCCGACGATGAAGTCCGCGCCCAGCACCAGGTCGGGTCGGGCGGCGCGTACCCCGGCGATGCGGGACAAAACCTCGTCGCGTCCGCGCCCGCGTCCCATGCGCCGGCGGATCTGATCGTCCCCGGACTGGATCGACAGGTGCAGATGGCCGCACAACCGCGTCTCGCGCGCCAGCAGGTCACACAGACCGGCATCGATGTCCAACGGATCGATGGAGGAGATGCGCAGTCGCCAGGCGCCGGGATCAGCGGAGCGCGACGCACGGGAGTTCCCCGGTCTCGCCCCGTCCGGCAGGTCGGCCAGCAGCAGACCGGCCAGCTCCGCCAAAGTGGGGCGTCCCTCCAGATCGCGGCCATAGGCGCCGAGATTCACGCCGGTCAACACCAGCTCCCGATAGCCGGAGGCCAGGAAGCGTTGCGCCTGCTCGAACACCTGGCGTGGCGCGATCGAGCGGCTCGGGCCGCGCAGACGCGGGATCACGCAGTAGGCGCAGGCGCGATCGCATCCATCCTGAACCTGCAAAAAAGCCCTGGCCCGCTCGCCGAACCGTTCCACCGTCTCCCGTTCCGGCACGCGGGTCAGCTCGGCCACAGCGCCAACCTGGATCTTTTCTTGCGGTTCCTCTGGCCCGGAGCGGTCGAAAATCTCCCAGAAGCGCTCCTTCTCCCCATTGCCGAGCACCAGATCCACCCCGCCCAGTTCCGCCACCCGCTCCGGGGCGTTCTGGGCATAGCAGCCGGTCACCACGATGCGCGCCCCCGGATGGTCGCGATGGGCCCGCCGGATCAGCTGTCGCGCCTGCCGGTCGCTCTCCGCGGTGACCGAGCAGGTGTTGATCACCACCAGTTCGGCCCGTTCCCCCGCGCACGCCGGACGAAATCCCCGCGCGGTTCCACCCTGTTCCAACAGGGCGCTTTCGAACTGATTCACCCGGCATCCCATGGTCAACACCGTCATCGGTCGCCCCGGCCCCGGTTCGCCATTGACGTGGACGGTGAGAGGGTCTAATGTATCTTTCGGAACAATCACCATGGACACCATGATCCCATCCTTTCCCAACGCTTTCGCACCCTTCATCCGCTCCCTCCTGGACGACATCCAGCGCCTGATCGGACCGATTTACCTTGTCGGCGACGCACCTCTGTGCGGCATTCTCGGCAAACCGCTCCCGAACACCCTGGAACTCCTGGTGGCACGCCCCTTGACCGAATGCCGCAAGCGTCTCCATCGCGGTGATCACCACGAGGCGGTCATGGGGCACAAACACAACAGCCTGATCGTACCCCTCAAGGATTGGTCCCACCCGAAACTGATCGACATCGCCTGTTTCCGCAGCCGTCCCGGTCATCCCGCCACCCTCGAGGAGGATCTGCTGCACCGGGATGTGTCGGTCAACGCCATGGCCTACACTTGGCCGAACGGCCCCCTGGTCGATCCGTTCGGAGGACGCAAGGATCTGCTCAACGGTCCAATCCATCTGGTCAACGGTCAGGATACCCTGCGCGAGAATCCGTTGCGAGCCTTGATCTTCTTCCGGTTCGCCATGATGCTTGGCCAACCGATGGATGCGCGCGATCTGACCCTTGCCACCGAAACCTCCCTGGAGGCGATCATCCCGGAGTTCATCCGCGAGGAGATGGATCGCATCCTCTCCCTGCCGCTCGCCGACGAGGAGAGCCAGAACCAATTGCGCCTGCTGTTCGCCTCGCCCCTCGGCGATCAGGTTCTGCCCCATCTGGCCTCGCTCAAACATCAGGAGAACCATTCGGTCGGCGACACCCCCTGGAGACAGGTGATCGATGCCACCCTGGCCATCTCCGCGCCGGCGGACGGCGAAGAGATCTCGCTCCTGGATCTGCGTTGGGCGATCCTGTTGGGTGGGTATGGTCTCTCCCGGCTCACCTCCCACGACCACATGGAACACAGTCTGGCCCAGATCAACCGCCGTCTCGAATCCCTGGAGTTCTCCAAGCGTCGTTCGCGACGGATCCTCGGATTGCTGCGCAACCTCAACACCAGCACCAGTCCCACGGACCGGCAGCTCAAGCGTTACCTCACCAGCCACATCCCTCTCGAGGGGGTCTATCGATTGATGCAGGCGCTCACTGCGGCCAATCCGGCCATTCCGGAGAGTCAGCGCATCGACGAGGAGCTTCATTTTCAGGAAATTCGCGACCGTTGTCACGCCGTGCGGCGTGCCGAACAACGCATCCGTCCCGAGGATCTCCCTCTTTCCGGCGGCGAGATCCTCGACATGGTGCGCCTTCCGCCGGGTCGCTGGCTGCGGGATTTGCAGGCCGATCTCGTCGAACTGGTCAGCCGTGAACCCCATCGCAACAACAAGGCCGAGCTGCGCGCCCACGTCACCCGGTGGATCATCCGCCAGCGGGAGTTTTAAACCGCGTCTATTTTGAGAGGCGTCGTTTCCCGCCGGGCCACGGTGCAAAATACGAGCTTCGTTCCCAAAAAGCGGAAACGAAGCTCGCGAAGGCTGCGCGCGACGCATTTTTCCCAAAAGACGCGAAAAATGCGTCTTTGAGAAGAGCGCGCTAACCTTAAAAGCAACGTCCCAAGGGCTTTGTCCTTGGATCCCACCAGGGGGATAATCCCCCTGGCCTCGTGATCCTGGAACGACGCATCCCGTGATGGGTGCGGTTCAGGTCTCATCCAGCCCCAACCGGCTCGACAGCGGTCCCTGCTGACCGTGATACTTGGCCCCATGTTTTTTTCCATACGGACGGGTGGTGGGCGAGGAGAGGGTCTCGAACGAGATCGCACCGATCCGCAAACCCGGATGCAGGGCCAGAGGCAGACGTCCGGCGTTGAAGAATTCGAAGGTGATGTGGCCATCCCAGCCCGGATCGATGGAGTGGGCGGTGATGTGGACCATCAACCCCAGTCGGGCCAGACTGCTGCGTCCATCCAGCCACCCGACCAGATCCTCGCCGATGCCGACCCGCTCACGGGTCATGCCCAGGGCGAACTCTCCCGGATGCAGAAAAAATCGCTCCTGATCGCCGAGAACGATCTCCTCCATGCAGGCATCGGAGACCGAATGGATGCTTTTCGAATCGGCCAGATCCAGGTAGGGCATGCGGACGTGCCGGAAGGTGCGAAACCGGTTTCCCAGACTGACATCGATGGAAAAAGATCCAAAGCATGATTCAAGCGGCAAGGGGTCGATGACGATCCGTCCGCTCTCGAGGGCTTTTTGGATATCCTGGTCCGACAGGCGCATGGGTGGTCTCCAATTCCAGGGTAACGATGGGGGTCAGGCGCGCAACGAGGCCGGATTGGTCTGTTTGCGCTGCTTCTGGATCCCTTCGAACACCGCGTTGAAGTCGCGGAACAGGGCTTTGTACTGCTCTGGATCCCGATAGCTCTTCTTGACGAAGTTTTCCGGCAACGCCTCGAGTTCCACCACGTCCTTCCAACCGTTCTCCAGCGCGAAGGCATAATAAGGGTATTCGCGCGGCACGTCATGCGCCAGGACGATGTTGATCGGCACACCCAGGCGCATGGCGGTATAGACCCGATGCATGCCGTCGTTGATCAGGGGCAGCACCCGTCCGTCCGGTTCGTGGGAGATCTCCACCACCGGCGGCATCAGGGGGATCGGTCCCTCCTCGCCCTGGGGCGCTTCGGGATCGGCGAGCCAGAAGAAGAGTCCGCCATCGAGGTTGAAGATGTCGAGGCCGCGCATTCTGAAAAGGTGGTGGAGATCGTGCAGCCGCTGGTGATCCTGCTTGAGCACGTAGCGTTGCGCGGGGTAGAGCGTGGCCGGATCGACCCCGCGCACCAGTTCCAGGCGGGCGTTGCCATAGATCAGCGGTTGGCCGTGTCCTTTGAGGCGGGTGGTGGCGAAACGGGCCAACAGTTCGCCTTCGTCGATCGTTTCAATGCGGGTGATCTTCAAGATGAGCCCTCCATACGTGAGCCGGTTTATATGAGCCGGTTTATTTATCAAGCCAACAAGGCGCGCAAATGTTCCACGCGCAGCGCGTCGATTCCGGCCAGGGTCAGATCCGGTCGCTCCTTCTCACCATTGAGCACTGCCACCAGATCCTCCCGTTCCTTGTCGGGTCGGTGCAGCAGCCAGACGGTTTTGATGCCCAGTCGTCGTGCCGGTTCGATGTCCATGGCAAAGGTGTCGCCGATCATCACCGCCTCTTCGGGCCAGACGCCGATGGCATCGAGGGCGTGTTGATAGATCGCCTCGTTCGGCTTGGAGAGTCCCAAACGACAGGATGCATAAACGGGCACGCGTTCGTACACCTCGGGGAACACCCGAGCGAAACCGAGCAGAAACGGGGTCCAGATGTTGGTGATGAAGGCGTGGGGAATTCGTTCCGCCTCCAGGCGGGAAAGCAAGGCGCGGGCGCCGGGGAGTTCGTAGGCATCCTGGATCTGTTGTTCCCAGAAGCCGGCCACCACCGTGCGGGTCCTCGCCGGATCCCGATCGAAGGTCTGACTCAACCGATCGGCCAGGGTGTCGGGTCCGGTCAAGGGGGTGTGGAACAGCCACCCCTTCAGGGGCTCCCTGGCCTCTGGCGGCAAGTCGAGTTCGCGCATCAACCAGCCGGCGGGACCGACCGCCGGGCCACCGATCATCGTGAAACCGATATCCAGAAAGACGAACATGGGTTGAATGCGCCTTGATGGTAACGATTCAGGACCCCCAAGTTGGCGGGGTCCAGGGCCAGTGGCCCCTGGTGGGATCCAAGGGCGAAGCCCTTGGGAAGTTGCTTTTGATTGTGTCTTTCGCGCGCTCTTCACGATAGGCCAATTTGCGCGCTTTTTGTGAACATTCGCGCAAGCGCGCGATCTTAACTGTGCCCTGAGTGGTTGCCGATTCTGGGTGACGACTCAGGGCGAATCGCACGTCAGCACATAAGTCGCCTCCTGCGGCTTTGGTTTCTTGGGCCATGTTCGCGGCATCGTTGCGCAGATTGATGATGGGGGAGCCTCCCTGCCCCCCGATACCAACCAGTTCGCGACACCACCCAGCACACTATCATGGTCCGGGTGGATTTGGCAAAGTCGCTCTTTGAGAGTCTGTCTGGCAAAGGCCAAGCAGACGACGCGGGCCTTCCTGGCCTGCCAGATTGCGCGGCAAGTTGAGCAGCGATTGATTTCGACTCGCGTTTGTTTGGTGATTTCATGAAGGGAAGCACCAAACAGGCTCTGATTGGCGCGTGGCGCGAACTCCTTCGCAACGGATCCGGGATCATGCGCCTCCCGACACGCCGGCCTCGGCAAAGGTCGCCATCTCCTGGTGCAGGGCGCAGGCGCAGCGCAACAACGGCACGGCCAGAGCCGCTCCGCTTGCCTCGCCCAGACGCATCCCCAACCGCAACAGTGGCTCGGCATCAAGGTCTGTCAACACGGCTTGATGACCCGGTTCGGCGGATTCGTGGGCGAAGAGGAGCCAGGGTCGCGTCTCGGGTCGCAGCCGTACCGCCAGCAGCGCGGCCACCGACACGATGAAGCCATCCACCAGCACGGGCATGCCACTTCGGGCTGCCGCGAGCATGGATCCGGTCAGGGCGGCGATCTCGAAACCGCCCAGATGACGCAGCGTCTCCCACGGGTCATGTGATGTCCGGGCATGTTCAGTCAACGCCTGTTCAATCACGGTCACCTTGCGTGCCATCCCGGCTGAATCCAAGCCGGTGCCCGGACCGGCCAGATGTCGCGGCGTCTCGGCGAGCAGGGCGCAGGCCAGGGCGGTGGCGGCGGTGGTGTTGCCGATGCCCATCTCTCCGCCGATGAAGAGGTCGCATCCCGCCTTCCGTGCCCGCTCCACCGCCTCGGCCCCGGCCTCGAAGGCGATGCGCAGAGACTGCCCGGTCATGGCCGGTTGGGTGCGGAAATCCGCCGTTCCATCCCCGGCGCGACGGGAGATCACACCGGGAAGCGGTCCCGGGTCCGCGACGACCCCCACATCCACCACCTCGAGAGGGGCGCCGAGCTGGCGGGCGAGGACGTTGATCGCGGCCCCGCCTCGGGAGAAATTGCGCACCATCTCCCGTGTCACCTCCTGGGGATAGGCAGAGACGCCGGCCTTCGCCACGCCGTGATCCCCGGCGAACACCACGATGCGTACCCGGTCGAGGCAGGGGGAATCCCGGCCTTGCAGGGCGCAGATCCGGATGGCGATCCCTTCCAGCTCTCCCAGGGAGCCGGGGGGCTTGGTCAGTTGATTCTGTCGTGCCTTGGCGCGGGTTTCGTGTTCCAGGGAGGGGCAGGGGATGGGATCGTTGAGCCAGAGAGGTTTCATGGGGTGTTTCCTTTCAGGGTTATTGGCAGTCCGGCCACCATCAGGGTCACTTGATCGGCCAGGCGGGCCAGTTCCTGGTGGAGCCAACCGCTCTCATCGACGAATTGACGGCTGAGCGCGCCCACGGGCACCACGCCGAGCCCGGTTTCATTGCTTACCAGCACCAGCTCACCGGATACCCGGTTCAACGCCGCCAACAACGCCTGGCGCTCCCGCTGGTACCGGGTCGGGTCCGCATCCAGCAACAGATTGGTCAACCAGAGGGTCAGGCAATCCACCACCAGGAACCGGTCCGCTCCGTCACGGCGCAGCAGCGTCTCTCCAAGGGCCAACGGCTCCTCGATCACCTGCCAGCCGGTCGGGCGACTCGCCCGGTGCCGTTCGATGCGCGCGGCCATCTCCGCATCCTCGGCCCGCGCCGTCACGATCAACGCCACCTGACGTCCACTCGCCTCGGCCAACCGGGTGGCCAGCGTGCTCTTCCCCGATCGGGCCCCGCCCAGAATCAGATGCATGGCCATTTTTTCATCCCCATCACGACTGCCCCTCCCTTGTTCCTTGTCGATACTGGCGGCAGTTTTACTTGAAATTGGAACGCTTGTCCAAGCGTTGACAGAGTGGGAACGGCGGAATTATCATGCAATTTCGGCAATTCGCCATTTCTGGATACAACTCGCCCGACATGTTTCATCCCGCCCTTTTCGTCGCGCTCCGGATCCTGACCCTGGCCTTGGGCGTTTGGCTTGCCTTGCCCATTCCAGTCGGCGCCCACGACCCGGACGGGGATCGCGACCCATCCATCCTCCCGCATGCCCACGATCTGCTCGACCCGGAGACGTTGGCCAGCCTGCATGGCAAGACCCTGCGGTTGGGCATCGATCCAGCCTGGCCGCCGATCGAGTTTCTCGATGCCCAGGGCCAATACGCTGGCATCGCCTCTGCTTTCATCGGTCATCTGGCCCAGCGCCTCGGATTCACGGCGCAACCCGTTCAGGGGCTCGCCTGGCCTCAGGTGTTGGCGCAGATCCGCACCGGAGAGATCGATCTGATCCCGGCCATCACCCCCACCGAACAGCGTGCCCGTTACATCCGCTTCACCAAGCCCTACATCCAGTTTCCGGCGGTGATCATCTCCCGCAACGTGCATGATGGGGGAAGAACCCTCTCATCCCCCTTATCCTGGACCTCCCTTCGGGAGTTTCAGGATAAGGGGGATGGGCGTTTCATCGGAGGGATCGGCGACCTGATCGGGTTGAAATTCGGGGTGTTGCAGGGGTATGTGATTCACGAACATCTGCAACGGGACCATCCGGAGCTGACCCCCATCCTCTATTCGAGCCTCGAAAAGGGCTTGATGGATCTCTCCTCCGGAGATCTGGACGCCTTTATCGACAACCTTGGCTCGATCACCTACACCATCGATCAGATGGGCCTGACGAATCTGAAGATCGCCGCCCCCACGCCCTACAGCTTCACACTGGCCATCGGGGTGAGCCAACATCTGCCGCCCGAGGTGGTCACCGCCCTCGACAGGGCACTCGATGCCATGACCCACGCGGACAAGGCGGCCATCAAGAACCGCTGGCTGGCGATCCGCTACGAGTTCGGCCTCGACTGGAGCGAGGTGTGGCATTGGATCCTGGTCGGTGTGATTCTGATCGCTTTGGTTTTGGGGGCGATTCTCCATTGGAACCGCCGTCTGCGTCAGGCCAGGGAGTTGGCCGAGACGGCCAATCAAGCCAAAAGCGCATTCCTCTCCAACATGAGCCACGAGATTCGCACCCCGTTGAACGCCATTCTCGGCATGGCGGACATTCTTTGGGAGAGCGAGTTGAACGACGTGCAACGCGGCTACGTGCGCATCTTTCGTTCCGCGGGGGAGAATCTGCTCGGCGTGATCAACGACATCCTGGATATCTCCAAGATCGAATCCGGGCGTTTTTGCATCGATCACGTCCCATTCATGCTTCCGGAACTGCTCGAGGTGTGTCGCGAAATTCAATCCGCCCGCGCGCGCCAAAAGGGACTGACGCTCCATCTGGGCATCGCGCCTTCGGTTCCCGAGGCCATGAGGGGCGATCCGATGCGTTTGCGACAGATTCTGTTGAATCTGCTCGGCAACGCCATCAAGTTCACCGAGACCGGTTCCGTCTACCTGACGGTCCGGCCCGTCGACCCGCCTGGGGGGGCGTCTTCGGGCAAGGGGCGGAGCTGGATCAGCTTCGCGGTGCGGGATACCGGCATCGGCATTCCACCGGATCGTCTCGAGGGGATTTTCAACAGCTTTGCCCAGGCCGACACCTCGATTACCCGACGCTTCGGCGGCACGGGTCTGGGATTGGCCATCGTCAAGCAGTTGGTCATCAAGATGGGGGGGACGATCGAGGTCGAAAGTCAACCGAACGCGGGTTCCACCTTTCGTGTCGTGCTGCCCCTGGTGCTCTCCTCCCGGGCCGAATGCGAACAGGCGGAACAGGATCGACTCTCCGCCGAATCCATGCCCAAGGCGCCGCGTCTCTCCCATCGTCCCCGCATTCTGCTGGCCGATGATACCGAGGAGAACCGCCTGCTCTTTGGGGCCTACCTGGAAAAAACGCCCTATGAGGTGGTCATGGTCGAGAATGGCGCCGAGGCCCTGGCCTGCCTGCGGGCTGAACCGTTCGATCTGGTGCTCATGGATGTGCAGATGCCGGTCATGGATGGTTTGACCGTCACGCGCATCTGGCGTGCCGAAGAGCCCCACGACCGGCATCTGCCGATCGTGGCCCTCACCGCCTATGCCTTGACCGAAAACATCGCCCAAAGTCTCGACGCCGGTTGCGATACCCACCTCTCCAAGCCGGTGCGCAAGCGGGCCCTGCTGACCACCATCGAACGGTATGTGGGAACCGGTCATGTGGAGGGGTGATGCCGGTTGGTTGGCGCGGCTGCTTTTGATCTTGTGGTTGGGCGGGTGTGGGGCGGTCGTCGCCGCGCCGACCGATCCGCCCTCTCCCAGGCGCATCGTCGCCCTTGCCCCAAACCTCACCGAGCTGCTTTTTGCCGTCGGTGCCGGCGGGCAACTGGTGGCGGTGGCCGATTACAGCGACCACCCCCCGGAGGCCCGTGCCATTCCCCGCATCGGCGGTTACGACCGTTTCGATCCCGAGGCGGTGATCGCCGCCCGTCCGGATCTGGTGATCGGCTGGCCGGGAGGCAATCCGGAACATCTGCTGGAGAGCCTCAAGCGGTTCGGCTTGACCCTTTGGCTGTTGGATCCGCGCCGTCTGGATGACATCCCGGCGGCACTCGAAACCCTGGCCACCCTGACCGGTCACAAGGATCAGGGAGACCGACAGGCCGCCGCGTTCCGGGAGCGGCTGGAGCGGTTGCGGTCGCGTCTGCGTCGGGGTGAACCGGTTCGCGCCTTCTATCAGGTTTGGCACGAGCCGCTCATGACCGTCAACGGCGACCATCTGATCAGCGACGTGATCCGCCTGTGCGGCGGCGAGAACATCTTCGCCGACCTGCCCGGACTGGCTCCGGTGATCGATCTGGAGGCGGTGTTGGCCCGTGATCCGGAGGCGATCGTGGCCAGCGGCATGGATGCCTCGCGACCCGAGTGGCTCGATCACTGGCAGCGTTGGAGTCCGCTTCTGGCCGTGCGCCGGGGGAACCTTTTCTTCGTTCCCCCGGACCTGCTCCAGCGTCACACCCCACGCATCCTGGATGGCGCGGAGCTGCTTTGCGATCAGATGGCGCAGGCGCGCCAGCGTCGCGGGCGGTGACCGGTCAGAAGCGCGACGTGACCCCCACCAGAAAAGTCCGTCCCGGCGAGGCGAACCAGCCCCGCTCGGGCGGAAATCCGAAGCTCAAGCCGCCGAACTCCGCATATTCGCGTCCGGTCAGGTTGTTTACCTTCAACCAACCCGTCGTGTTGGACCAGTGATGACGCACGCTCGCATCCAGGAGCAAATATCCCGCCTGTTCGCCGTAGCCATTGGCGAAGTCGCTGATGTAAGGGCGTGATCCGATGTAACGACCATCCAGCTCCCAGGTCTGTTGTTCCCACGGGAAATAGCGGAGCGTGCCGCCTCCCTTGAAGCCGGCGACACCGGGCATCCGTTTGCCGGCATAGGTGCCGGAGTCGATTTCCGCTTTTGTCCAGGTCGTGTAACCGGTCAGGGACCAGGATTCGAACTGTTTTTCCAATTGCAGCTCCAAACCGTCGCGGGTTACCGTGCCATTCAGGTTGGCATTCACCCCAGCCATGAGGTCGTAGTAGATCTCATCCCGTGTCACGACACGAAACAGATTGATCTCCCCCTTGAGCGTGGGGTTCCAGGTGTGCCGCCAACCGGTCTGCCACTCTTGAGCCTGTTGCGGTCGAATCGCCGTATTGACGTTGACCAGGAAGGTCGTGGTGTCGAACACGAAGAACTCATCGAGCAGCGGGAAGCGGAAGCTCCGGGAGAAATTGACGTGCAGTCGATTGTGGGCATCGGGTTCATAGGCGATGCCCGTGGAGTAGGCCTGCTCATTCCGACGTACCCGATCCGGTTGATAGGCGGCGAATTGAAATTCTGCCCGATCGTGGCGGAACGCTTGCGTCCATGTCCATTGAGGCGACAACCGGAGTTCGTTATGCGCATAGATCCCCAGGGACTCTTTTCCCAGATCGTCGCCGCCGATGCGTGCCTCGACGTCCTGATAATCCAGCCCCACGGTCACCTGATCGTTGATTCCGCCCCAGGCGCGATCGATCCTCAGTCGGGGTGCCAGCATCCAACTGTCCATTTTAGAACGAAAATTGAAGGGATTGAACAGTTGCTCCCGATTTCGTTTGGAAAGATCCATGGTGAATTGCGCGTGTTCGGAAAGACGCAACTCCGGGGTTATCTGGATATGATAGTCGGTCACCTCCGCGGACTGGTTGGGCGTGGTGGTGGCTTTTCTGTTGATTCCCTTGGCCAGATCGCTCTCCTTGATCGCGGAGGGAAGGCGTGACGTGTCCGTCTGATAGCCGGCGCTCAAGTTCAGTGTCAGGGCATCATGGGCCTGATAGCGGAGTTTCAGGCCGGTATCGCGGGCTTCCAGATCGCTGTTGTCGCGAAATCCGTCCAGATTCTTGAACCCGGCACTCAAGGCGTAGGAGAGATCGTTGTGTGTTCCGTCCAGGTTCAGGCGTGTGGTGGCCAGGCCATGACTCCCGGCCTCGACCTGGATCTCACGCTCCGACTCTTGACCGCCGGAGCGGGTGATGATGTTCACGACCCCTCCCGTGGCATTATCCCCGTAGAGTGCGCCAGCCGATCCGCCGCGGATGATTTCGATTTTTTCAACGCGTGCCAGAGGGATTTGCAACCAGTCCACGCCGCTCAGATCGGCCTGATTGATGCGTCGTCCATCGACCAGCACCAGGGTATTGTACCCCGAGGTTTCGCCGAAGCCGCGCAGATCGACGTTGAAGTAGCGACTGTTGCCGGTGATATCGACGACATGGAGTCCGGCCTTGCCGCGCAACAGGTCCGGGATCGAGGTGGCGTGGCTTTCGGCGATCTCTTCGCGGCTGATGGTGGTGATTTGGGTTGGAATGGTCGAGCGTTTGGCTGGGAAGCGGGTTGCGGTGACCACCGTTTCATCAAGGGTGGTGGTTTCGGCGGTTTGGCCGTCAGTGGGGGGAATGAAACCAAGGCATAACAAGGACAGGCAGGAAATCCGACGCATGGGGCGTTCCTCCGGATCTGTTTCTCGAGCTCTCCCGCATCGAGAACAAGGGGGGTGTGCGTCCACGCGGATCAGGGGAGAAAGAACGGAAACTGCTGGAAAAACCGTCGGAAAGCCAAGCGCAAGGGTTTTCCAAGCCGCCGCCCCGCGCGACGCGACTTAAAAAATCACCTCAAGGCCGGTCTCCGGGCTGACGAGCGACATGGGGGCATTCCCATGTCAGCGAAAATCGCCTTCCCACCCTTTTTGGGCAGTGGCATCCATCCATTTTCGCTTTGACTCGATCACCGTTGCGGGGGCAGCGCCGGATTTGAAGAGGGATCTTCCACCGGACTTCCCGTTTCACCCCTCCCTTGCGGGTGGGGAACCTTGCGGCATGGGTGGAGACGATAGAGAGGTGGGGTGTGGGCTGTCAAGGGGAAAAAATGGCTGTAGAGGGTGTGGATGGAGTGGTTATGATGATTGATGATATATGTTATCGAAAGGGTTTGGAGTCAAAACGGTTGCGGGGGAACGGGGGTCGAAGGTCCCCGGCGGAGGTTTGGATTCATAACTTCAGAAGTTTTCACTTTGATTTTTATTTTGAAGGCTTCTCTTTAGTCTTTCTGTGCGTTTTAGTTCGAAAGGCGCACGAAAGGAAAAAGATATAAAAATCGAAAGAATATAAAGGAAAGGAAAGGAAAGATCAAAACCTCAGGGCTTCGCCCCGAACCCCACCAGGGGCCATTGGCCCCTGGACCCCGCCAATTTTACGCCCCGGACCCCGCCAATTTTACGCCCCGGACCTCGCCAGTTTTACGCCCCGGACCTCGCCAGTTTTACACCCCGAACCCCGCCCGCCCGTTTGTTCGTGCATCATCCCCCCCCATCATCCCTCCGTCATCCCCTCCACCAACTCGACCAACTTCGGCAAATCCACCTTGTTGTTGGCATTGAGCGGTAGTTGGGATAATCTCTGCAACTGCTTGGGCACCATGTACGGCGGCAAACGCCGTGCCATCTCGGCCAGAATCTCCTCGTCCGCTACCTTCGAACCACTCACAAAACCAACCACACTCGTGACATTCCCCCCGCGCGGCGGCCAGCCGATCACCGCGACCTGCTCGCTTCCGGCAACCTGACGCAACACATGCTCGATCTCAGACAACTCCACCCGATAACCGCGGATCTTCAACTGCCGGTCCACACGATCCAAATAGTGGTAACCTACCCCGTCCCGCCACGCCACCAGATCCCCGGTCCGGTACCAACGCCGCACCACCCCGTCCGGTCCCGACATCTCCCGATAGCTCTTTTCGGTCTCGACGGGATTGCGCCAATAGCCCGGCGTCACCTGCGAACCCGCCAGACATAACTCCCCACGCGCACCATCCTCGTTGGCGACCAGTCGATCATCGACCAACAACGCCGCCATCTGACCCGGATAGGGAAGACCGATCGGCACGATGTCGTTGAGACACTCCCCATCCGAAACCTCCGGACGCCAGAGGTAACCGGTGACGCAGATCGTCCCCTCGGTGGGACCGTAACTGTTGTCGATCACGGCGTTTGGAGCGGCAACCTGCCAGCGTCGCGCCGCCTCGCGCCCGAGTCGTTCACCACCAAACACCGTCCAACGCAACGACGGAAACACACCAGGACGCAACAGGTGCATGCGCCGCATGAAATCGATCACCGCCGGAACCGACTCCCAAAAGGTGATCCCATGCTCCTGAATGAACTTCGCCGGCGCCATGCGCTGCTCTTCAGGCACCGGATAAAGCGTCGCACCCGCAGCCCAGCAAACGAACTGGTCATACACCGAAGCATCAAACGTCATGTCGCTGTGCTGCGAAAACCGATCCTCCGAAGTGGGACGATACCGCTCCAGCATCCCCTCCACGAACGCCTGAACATTCTCCTGGGAAACCATCACCCCCTTGGGAATCCCGGTGCTGCCTGACGTGAAGAGCAGATAGGCGATGCCGTGGGTGGGAGACTTGGGTTCACGAATGGTCCTGGGAACCACGGCTAACTCGGCTTGGCTGATGAAACGATGTCGCGACTGGTCCGCAGTCCACGCGGGCAGAACGGCGTGATCCGGCATGAGTACGGTCAATGGACGCGGCATCTGCTCCAGAAGTTCTTGCGCACCCTCCGCGCACCGGCCATCCAGAATCAACATCCCGATCCCGGACAGATCGGCGATGCGCAGGTTGCGCGCCACCGGGAAATGCGGGTTGAACGGTACATATCCCTTGCCGGCATACAGAATCGCCAATACGGCGACATAGGCAGTCGCGCTGCGATAGCCGAACATTCCCACCGTCGGTTGCTCCGGGTCGGGGGCATGCGCTTCGATGGCCGAGGCGAGCGCCAATACCCGCTCCAGGATCGCGGCGTAACGGAACGTCGTGCCCCCTACGCACAAGGCGGGATGGTCGCCCTGACGCAGGGCGCTTTGATGGAATCCAATGGCGATGTTGATCGGGCTGGGGCTGTTCATCCGCATCCGGGCGTTCAATGAAAGAGGGTGGATTACAAACGGATGCCGAAAATGGCAAAAAAGAAGGTGGTATCGGTCATGAACGAGGAGTTGCCATGGTCCCAGATACGCAGAATGGTGAAAAAGAGCCATACGCCAGCAATCTTGCGCACCGTCGTCCAGGGGGACGGGGTAGCGGCATGCTCCTTGCCTCGTTGGCTTTGTTCTTTCAGGATGCTCAGGAAGATCGCCAGTCCGAGCACGACCGTGTAGAACAGGTAGGATGAGAATCTGGCGAAGTCGAGGGGCTCGCCGCTGATCATCAGTCGGTCGAAATGTTGCAGAAAATGATAGTAAAAGTTTCCGAAACAGGCCGAGGCCATGGTGGCCGCGAAGATGCGCAGCTTGGGATGGTTGCGGAAAAAGGAGAGATAGATCGGAAAAAAGAAGAAATCGACCAGAAGCTCCTTGAAATAAAAATAATACCGGTTCCAGAAATCGATCAGACTCTTGGCCAGCAAAGGCTTGTAGGTGTTGCGGAAGACATGGAAACCGAACAGACGCAGACAGCCGACGATCATATGTCCGTAAATGGCCAGCTGGGTGGTTTCGTAAACCATGTCGATGACCAGACTGCTCCAGACCAGGGCCAGATGCGGCATCGTGGTGGCGCTGATGGCGATCAGTTCGGTGATGTGGTAGAGCTTGAACAACGGTGGAAGGTTGGGATCCGAACTGAAGAAGAGCCAGTCGAGCACATCCAGGCTCTGATCCCAGATGAAGGCAAGCACAAGCAGCTTGAGACCGGCCAGCTGGGCCTTGGCCAGATCCAGGCGCCCGTCGGCCATTTTGGAGTTGAGGTACTCCAACCCCTTGCCGAATGGTACCTGGCTTGAGCCCAGGTAGGGAAGACAATAGGTTAGATGATCGATGAATTTTGTTTTCTTTATCGACCCCCGTTTGCCCGAATAGAGCATGAAGCCGAGACGCCAGACCAGAAAGGAAAAGAAGATCAGACAGACGTTCAGGTTGGCGGTGAAAACCCAGGCTGGATTCTGACGGAAATCGTCCGGCAGGTAGAAAATCACGATGATGGCCAGCCACAACAGAAGGTGCAGGGCGACCTGGGGATTGCTCCTGACGATTTTCGGCAGCTTGGAAAACGACAGGGAGACCCGGTAGAACAGATAGATCAGACCAACGATGATCGCGGCGTCGAAAGCGAACCAGAAGGTCTGGAACACCTGGAGCTGATTGAGTTTTTTAAGCAGAAACAGTCCGCCGCCGCCGATGCCCATGATCCAGAGTCGCTTGGCGGGGAAGAGTTGCGCCACCACCATCACCGGAACCAGAAAAAGGTATTCGGTGGCGCTTAAAAACAAAACAACCAAGACCCAAAGAGTTATGTTTCCGTGCGGGGTGACGGAAAACTCCCAAAGACGTTGGTTCTCGTGGAGTTGGGTGATTTTCTGGTAAAGATCTCTGGAAGTCATTTCGCTTGTCTGTCAATGAGATCCAGGATCTTGTGAATCGATTCGAGTTCCACGGGATCGACTCCGGTTTCGGAGAAGTCGATGCCGAATTCGGATTCCAGGAAGGCGATGATCTCCAGCATGGCCAGGGAGTCGATGAGTCCGGATTTGATCAGGCCGTCGTCATCATGGATCCGATCCATGCGTGAGTCGGGGCGTTTGATGGTGTTGAGGAACCGAAGGAGTTTTTCCCGGTTTGCCATGGCAGTGCATCCTGGTTTGGAAGAAAGGCGTCGGGGCTGGTTGGCTCGGGCGCGCGGTCCGTGAGACAAGTCTCTCTAAGATTGCGCCATTTGGCTCGCGATTTCAAGGCTTGGCCCTTTCCCAAACAGGGTTTTTCGTGTTTTCCCTCGCTCGCGGCCCGGGAATGACCTATATTCGGGTTGATCAGATGGGTGACATGGGGCTGGATCTCATTCGGGAGGGTGATCCGTGGGCATGCTCGGATATGTGATTCTGGGGTTGTCGGTGTTGCTGGTGTTCGTGCCCCTGGTGGGCGGTTATGGAACCCTGGTGCCTGGCGTGCTGGCGTTTCTGGCGCGGGGAGCCGGGTTGATGCCTGCCTTGGCCGGAGTGGGGATCAATGGGCTCCATCTGCTGTTTTTTTCCGATTTTCTCCGTTTCAACGCCGCCTCCGGAATGCGGGACGGGGTTTGGACGCCGGTGGTGATCTATGTCCTGCTGATCCTGGTGCAGTTGGGCGCGGGGACCCTGTTGGGGATGCGGCGTTTTCTGCCCGTCGCTTCCGATCAACGCTCGGGGGCGGGTTCCAGTCGTGGGAGCACATGACGCCACACCGTCTCGAGAATCACCCGATACCCGGCGCTGGTGGGATGGATGCCATCGGGTTGGTTCATCACCGGATTGCCGGCCACTCCCTCCAGGAAAAAGGGGATCAGGTCGGCGCCGCTCTCCTCGGCCACCTCCGGGTAGATCGCCGCGAACCGTTCCTCGTAGCCGCCGCCGTAATTGGGCGGCAGACGCATGCCACCAAGCAGGATCCCCACCCCGGTTCTTTTCAACATGGCGTTGATCTGCAAAAGGTTCTCCTTCATGATGTCCAGATCCAGACCACGCAGGCCGTCGTTGGCGCCCAACACCACGATGGCCAGGGTCGGCTTGGCGCGCAGCGACCACTCCAAACGCCGCAACGCCCCCGCCGTGGTGTCTCCCGACAGGCCGGCATTGATCACGCGGTGCGGATAGCCGTGTTGCGCCAGACGCTGTTGCAGCATGGAGGGATAATCGGTTCCGGGCATCACCCCCCATCCGGCGGTCAGACTGTCGCCCAGACAGAGGATCACCGGCCTTTCGTCGGCGCGCGCGGGGGTGGAAAACATGAGTATGACTCCAAGAAAAAACAGATAAATAGATCGATTACGAGGCTTGAACATGATCCGTCTGGAATCCGTGGCGTATGCGGTGGAACATGCCGGGAGGCATCTGGAGATCCTCTCCGGTGTGGATCTGGAGGTGGCGCCGGGCGAAATCGTTGCCTTGACCGGCCCCTCGGGAAGCGGCAAGAGCACCCTTCTGGCGCTGATCGCCGGGCTGGAACGGCCCACGGCAGGCCGGATCCGGGTGGATGGGGTGACCCTGGCCGGACTCTCCGACGAGGAGTTGGCACGGCTGCGACGTGAACGGATGGGGATCGTGTTTCAGGATTTTCATCTCATCACCACCTTGACCGCCCTGGAAAACGTCGCCTTGCCCCTGGAGTTGGCCCGCACCGCCAACGCCCGTGAACGGGCGCGACGTTTGCTCGAACAGGTGGGACTCGGCGAACGGCTGCATCATCGACCCCTCGAGATGTCCGGCGGCGAGCAGCAGCGCGTGGCCATCGCCCGTGCCTTCGTGGCCCATCCGGCGTTGATCCTGGCCGATGAACCAACCGGCAACCTCGACCTGGAGACAGGAAGCCGGGTCATGGAGCTGTTGTTTCAACTTACCAGAAGCTGGCATGCGGCGATGCTGCTGGTGACCCACAATCCAGAGTTGGCCGCCCGTGCCCATCGTCATTATCGTCTGCATGGCGGCGCCCCGCAAGAACTCCCGATGTCTGCGCCGGCCTGATGATGTCGCAATGATTGGAAAGCTGCTAAATTTTCTCGAATTGCGTGAATCAACCTTGACCCTGGTCAAGGTTGATGCTAATGATTTCCAGACGAGTGATGGATTTTTGTTTGATTTATAGATGTTTATAAATTTCAATCAGGCGCGTCGGCAAGGGGGGAACATGATCCGGTTTGCGGCGGTGAGAGACTCCATTGGCCTGCGTCTGCTCCTGGTGGCCGGAATAGCCGGATCCCTGAGCCTGCTCGGCATGGGTGGAATCGCCCTGTATCGCATGCAGGCCGGCATGGTGGAGCAGTCGGAGCAGAACATCCGGCAATTGACCGAGACCGCGGTACAGGGGATCGAGGCGATCATGCTGGGCGGCAATTCGGACGTGGCCCGCAAGTACGCCGAAAGTCTCAAGGGGGTCGCCGGGGTGGAACGGTTCCAGGTGCTCCGGCTCGACGGGAAGGAGGCGTTTCGCGACGAGAACGGCGGCACGCCGGGTGAGAACGGTTTCGTGGGCTTTTCCCAATTCGACGCGGGCAAGGTGGGTCGGGAGATGGGGCAGGCCGTGCAGAGCAGTCAGTCGGTCTCCAGTGTGAGCCAGGGGGGCGATGGCTTTTCCAGGGTGAGCTACTGGGTGCCGCTCCTGAACAAACCGGAGTGCCATGCCTGCCACGGGGGGGATCACAAGGTCCGTGGGGTGCTGCATCTGACCCTCTCCCTCGGGGAGGCCGAGTCCCGCATCCAACGCGTGGGATGGGAGTTGGGTGGTGCCCTGATCGTGTTTCTGACTCTTTTTCTGTATGCCTTGTGGGAGATCTTCCGGCGGCAGGTGACCCGTCCCCTGTCGCGCATGAGCGCGGTTCTGGAAGTGATCGCCAGCGGAGATCTGCGCACGCGGCTGGAAGTGGATGCCGAGGCCCGCGATGAGGTGTCGAGCATCGGACGTCATGTCAACACCATGGCCGACAGCCTGGAGGGGACCATTCTCGCGGTGCGCGGGCAGTCGCGAACCTTGGCCGAAGGGATCGGATCGTTTTCGCGGGTGCGCGAGCAGTTGGAAACCGGAACCGGTCAAACCACCTCGGTCTCCGAGGAGGTCGCCCGCTTCATGCGGGTGATCATCGGGGGGATTTGGGAGAGCGTCGAGCGTTCCCAGGGGGCCGAGAAGGTGGCCCGTCAGGCGGCGGAACGGGCGGTCGAGGGTGGCAAGACGGTGCGCGAGGCGATCGCGGCCATGACCGAGGTGGCCGAAAAGACCGGAATCATCCAGGAGATCGCCCGGCAGACCAATCTGTTGGCGTTGAACGCCGCCATCGAGGCGGCACGCGCGGGTGACGTGGGCCGCGGCTTCGCGGTGGTGGCCGGCGAGGTGCGCAAGCTGGCCGAACGCAGCCGCGCCGCCTCCGAGGAGATCGGACGGATCACCGGCAGCACCCTGTCGGTGGCGCGCCGGGTCGGGGAGGTGCTGGATCAACTGGTGCCGGCGATCATCCGCACCGCCGAGGAGGTCCAGCGCATCGACCAGCTCTCCGGCCATCAGAACGATGGTGCGGTACACATCTCCGAGGCGGTGAGCCGGCTGGATCAGGTGGTGCGGGACAGCGTGATCACCTCCGGTCGGGTGAGCGACATCGCCGGCGAGTTGCTGACCGCCTCCTCGGAGCTGGAACAGGCCATCGCGGTGTTCAAGCTACAGGCGGATGGGATGGATGAGCGCGGAGAGGGAATTCCGGGATGATGCGGGGGAGTGCCCGCCAGCCCTGAC